>NZ_JBQSVM010000011.1:0-80345 GCF_052376235.1 Psychrobacter sp. AOP7-A1-24
CATCAAAAATTTATTTTACTACTGAGTTATTATGTCTTCTCGTACTACAGCGTCCTCTCGCACGACCACTTCTTTGTACCATATGATCTGGGCACATTATCGCCTACCTTTTCTAAAAGTCATTCTGCTGAACTTGGTCAATGCCGCTGTCAGCGTCGGTATTATCGCTTACATCAATCACACTTTTATTAGTCAGCCTGTGTTTGATACCTTGTCTTGGCTAAGTTTGGCGCAGTTCTCGCTGCTAGTGATATTGTTACTAGTGACGACTTTTTTATCGCAGTATGCATTGACACGACTGGGACATCGGTTTGTTTATGAGCTCAGAACAAAACTGGTCAAACAAATTATCGATACCACCGTGCCACAGATAGACCATTTAGGTAGTGCGCGATTACTGGCCAGCCTATCATCTGATATCCAATCTATTACCGTAGCCTTCGTTCGTATGCCAGAACTGGTACAGGGCATTATATTGTCTGTTGGCGTGGGATTATATTTGGGCTGGCTGTCATTGCCATTACTGTTTATTGTTATGTTTTGGATTGTAATGACTATTTGGATAAGCACTATCTTAGTCAAGCATGTCTATACGCATTTAACAGAATTGAGAGAGATTAATGACGATTTATATCAAGACTATCAATCGATTATAGAGGGTCGTAAAGAGCTGGCTCTTAACCAGCATCGAGCAAAAAAACTGTATACAGATGATTTTTTAGCCCATGCCAAATCGTATGAAAAGACCGTAACCAAGTCTGATACCTTTCATTTATCAGCGGTGAACTGGTCCAATATTATGATGTTCGCATCAATTGGTATCGTGTTTGCTGTGGCCAATTATCTTGATATATCGATGGGAGTTGCTACTACTTTTTCTTTGACCATTTTGTTTATGCAGTCACCGCTTTTACATGCTGTAGGTGCATATCCAACATTGCAGACTGCTCAAGTTGCACTAGAAAAGATACAGTCTTTAGAATTGTCCGAGCATCAGCCGAATTTCGCGACCGATGCGGTTGCTAAGAACTGGCAATCTATCTCATTAAATGATATCAGTTATCGCTATGTAGGCAGTAGTAATGCATCGGACACAGCGATTAATGATAATGATCAAAATAGTGATAACAATCAGAATCCTGTCAATAATATCTTAAAGTCTGTCAATTTAACCCTACAACGAGGCGACGTGGTTTTCTTAATCGGTGCGAATGGTAGCGGCAAATCCACTCTTGCCAAAATAATAACTGGTATCTTCACCCCTACCATAGGGACGGTACAAGTCGATGGACAAGTCGTCAATTCAGAAAACAATACCGACTTTAGACAGCTGTTTTCTGCAATTTTTAGCGACCAGCATTTATTTAAGCAATTGATTGGAGATCAAGGCAATGAGCCTGATGCGGCCCTAGTCTCTGACTGGCTACATAAGCTCAATCTACAAGAAAAAGTTAGTGTGGCTGACCATAAGCTCTCTACAGATAAGTTGTCACAAGGTCAGCGAAAACGCTTGGCAATGCTAATCGCCGTCGCTGAACAGAAGGACATATTACTACTCGATGAGTGGGCAGCTGACCAGGACCCTGCCTTTCGCCGCGTGTTTTACCAGACGCTCATTCCTGAGTTAAAAGCCATGGGTAAGACACTGTTTATCATCAGTCATGATGATGGTTACTTTGAGCATGCCGATCGATTATTACTGATGAAAGAAGGCCGTCTCATTGAGCTAAATGCTGAAGAGCGACAGCGTGCTAGTAAAGATGCCATTGCTATGCTCAAGTAAATAAATAAAGCTATAACTGCATGTATTACTGACCGCTCAGTTTTAAGCCCATAAAACGTTTGATCAACTTTAAGCTAAATAGCAGTTAATCTGAGCAGTTTTTGAAATAATCCGTTCTTAAAATAAGCTATTTTTAAGCAAAAAAGGAGCGCCTGATATTAAGGCTCTCCTTTTTTGCTATAGAGAACAACAACACCCTACCATTCGTTTACTTCAACAACTTCTGTAAAATCCCAACACGAGAAATCACCAAAAAATCTAATAGCGCGATAGCCACAATCGCGATAATAGCAGTCGGGAATATGACAGCCACAACTAATAAAGGAATGGCAAGCGGCCACCAAACGGAAACATCTGAGCTGCGAGCTGGCGGGTTTAATCCTACGCTATCGCTTGCATGACGAGGGCGACGCTGCCACCACATAATATAACCACTGATACAGATAGCGATGACTGACAGACAAAACAAGACGTTGGCCAACACACTCCACCATCCGAGCGTCCCCATATGCAGCGCGATACCAGCCGCCATGAATTTACCAAACGCGTTGTAATCATCGAAATGAATATCAGCCAAAACATTACCCGAATAGCGGTCGATATGTACCGTACGATCTGCTGTCGGACTGCTCATATCATAGCTCATTGAATCTTGGCTAATGGTCCAGACGCCTGTATTACCTTGTGGTAGGTTAAGCTGATAACGCCCTACAAAACCGATTTCACGAGCGTAGCGATCCACCGTATCAATCATAATAGGTATGTTGGCGGCGATACCATCTTTACCCATCGTTGTGCCTGACACAGGCATCGGCGTCGACTCAAGTACCCAAGGAACTTCCTTAGTGTCGCCCGAGTTTAGGACGCTGCCATGCGTGGGTGCTTCAGTATGCGCTTCAGACGCTGCCGCGCCATGCACATGCGGCTCTGGTGTGGACTCTTGCATAGCAGCATGTTGACTGTGATCAATGGATACTGGAACAGGTGCAACGCCCCACTTACCCGCAGGAAACTGGCTCCATGATTGCACCACTCTTTCGCCCCATATACCTGCCCATGCCATGCCTGATATGCAGAAAAACAGTAGCAGCACAGAGATCCAGCTGCCCAATGTCGCATGAATAGTACGGATAAAAGAGCGTTTTTTCTTGTTGGTTACCCTCTCGTTAGGTATCAACATGGCTTTAACTGACTGACGTTTTTGCCCCCACAAATACCAACCAGACAAAATCATTAAAATAGTCAATGAGGCAGCGGTTTCTAGTAGATAGTCACCAACCTTACCAATTAACAAATCACTATGAATATTATTGAACGTATTATAAAGACCGCTACTAGTAGGCTCACTTTGGACGATGTCAGCTGTATAAGGATTAACTGCCACCATATTACTTTGGTCGTCTGATTTTATCTGAAACAAAGCCACTGTATCGGTATCACGAGGAGCGATATATTTAACCAGTGTGCTATCAGGCAAGGTGCTCAGCGCGTTCTTTGCTTGAGTAGAGACAGGTGCCTGAACCGTAGACTCTGGCACAGCAATCGTCAATCGGTCGTTGTCACGTCCTGCTGTGTTAGACATAAACAGCATACCGAGGGCTGTGACAGCCAAAACAATTAAAAAAGGCGCTACAAACATGCCTGAATAAAAATGCCAGCGCCATACCGTGAAATAGCGCTGGTTACTGGTGGATTGGTTGGATGGTGTGTCCATAAATGTGACCTTAAACAATCTTTGGTTGCTCAATGAACAACGTAAACCTATCGATAATAGTGATATATCTGCTTGCCAGACCAGTTTTAAGTAGTCTTAAAGCGAGCTAGAATGAAATCGTACAGTGACATCAATACAGCAATATAAAACGTTACTGTAAATAACTGTGTTCGGAATGCTGCTGCATAATACGAGAAAAATCTGACAAAAACCATCGTTTAAAACGCATTGTTTAAAACAGTAAGTCTGCGTGACACCATTCGCAACACTTTATCTCCAATCTTTTTTAAGCCCTACAAATACTTCTAAAAACTGTCCCGTTGTAATTTTTTAATGATAGTAATTATCGTTAGTGTTATCATTAGCGACGTTATAATATGCTTCAACTGTTACACATAATATTTAATTATTTTAGTCCAAAAGGAAATCTGATGCGGTCTCAGCTAACTACCAACGTCATTCGCAAAAAATATCTCACCACCGCAGTACAAATTGGCTTAATCATGGGTATGAGTCATGCCGTTTACGCTGCAGAGACAACAAACAATATTGAAAACGATGAGGTTGCTACACCGTCAGCGACCTTAGACGCTATTACCGTCTACTCAGATGGCTATCGTAGTACTGGCACCAAGACTGCATTGGATCCAAACGATGCACCAATGAGTTATACCAGAATCGATCAAGAGCTATTACAAAAGCGTCAGGCAGACAGCGTCGATGCTGCACTACGTTATGAGCCGGGCGTAAGCTCTGAGAGCCGTGGCACAGTATCTGTCTTTGATGAGTACAATATCCGCGGGTTTAAAACTTATTCAAACTTCTATGACGGGCTAAGACTACCTTATGATGGTGCATGGAATCTAATGCCTCAAGTAGATATCTATGCGACTGAAGCAGTAGAAGTCGTGAAAGGCTCTGCCTCTTCCCTGTATGGCTATGCCGCACCAGGTGGTATGGTCAACCAAATAGCCAAAGCGCCTAAAAGCACTCAAGAGAATGAAGTACAGCTACGACTCGGTAATCAAAACCTAAAAGAAGTGGCTGTCGATAGTACAGGCCCAATCACAGATAATTTAGATTATCGATTTGTTGCGCTAACGCGCCAAAAAGATGGTCAGATGGAAACCACGGAAGAAGAGCGTTTATTGGTAAACCCATCGCTCAAATGGCAAGCGACAGATGATGTGTCCGTGCTTGCTAATCTTTATTATCAAGACGATCCTGATATGGTTCCCTCTACCCCCTTACCTGCTGTCGGCACTGTCTACAATGCAAGCTATGGCAAGCTCGATAGCGATGCCTATGCAGGCGATGAATGGAATAAATTTAGCAAAGAAGTATTTATGCCAAGCGTCACCGTAAACTGGGATATCAATGATCAATTAACTTTTAAACATATCACGCGCTATACCGATTCTGAAGCAGAGCAGCGTAATATGTATAACAGTGAAGGTTTTGTAGAGGGTAGTGATACGATTCTCAATCGCGTGGCATATACCACGGATGAGAGCATGAATAACTGGACTACTGATAACCAGCTTGCCTATAAATTTGATACCGCTAACACTTCGCATAACTTATTGTTCGGTGTTGAGTATCAAGAGACAGATAGCACTGCTGATTACTATGATGCTGGTGCAGATGGCACACCAAATCTTGATCTATCTAATCCAGATTTCTCACAAATCAACGCTAATACTCTGCCATTAGATGCTTATCGTCAAGAGGAAGATATCGAACAAAGCCAGCTTGGATTTTATGTGCAAGATGAGATGAAGTGGAAAGATCTAACAGTCGTAGCAGGTCTACGTCATGACAATTTTGACAGTAATACTGATCAAACCAAAGCTACTGAAGGCGTCATCTATAGCGACAAAACGATTGACAATGATGCGTCAGAAACCAGTGGTCGCTTCGCTGCCATTTATGATTTTGATAATGGTCTATCGCCGTTTGCAAGCTATTCTCAGTCGTTCCAGCCAGTGGTCGGTAGTAACTTTATTACTGATGAGCCGTTTGAGCCAACCACAGCCGATCAATTAGAAGCTGGTGTTAAATATTTGTCTCCAGATCGTGCCACTCAAGGAACGCTTGCGATATTTGATATCACACAGAAAAATGTTGTGGTATCAGATTACGTCAACTATAGAGATCAGACCCAAACTGGTGAAATTGAATCGAAAGGCTTTGAGATATCAGGTAGTCGCATGCTCAATGACTGGGTAGACGTGGCCGCAAGCTATAGCTACACCGATGCTGAAATTACAGAAGATGAATTCAATCCTGATGTGGTCGGCAATACTCCTGCTCAAACCGCCAAGCACAAAGCCACGCTATGGGCAGACTACTATGCGACAGACAAACTCACGCTCAACGCTGGTGTTCGCTATGAAGACGGTATGCAGATTGATAAACAAAATACAGATGAGCTACCAAGTGTGACCTTGGTCGATATCGGCGGCAGTTATCAAATCAACCCTATGCTGGCGGTAGGAGCTAGTGTCAACAACCTGTTTGACAAAACCTATGTCGGTGCGTGTTACGACATCAATAACTGCTGGATGGGACCTGAGCGCCAAATGTCAGTCAGTCTAAAAGCAAGCTTCTAATAAATTTTACAAACAGTGGGTTGGTTATAGTATTAGCAGGCCAATCCGCTGTTCGAAGGAAAGCACAATATGGCAAAACCTACTCCAAGAGTACTAGAGGTTATCGACACTAAATACATTACGCCAAATATGTGCCGTATCACATTTGGTGGTGCTGGTATGGTTGATTTTCCGACTGATCAAGAAAGCGCTTATATCAAACTGATATTTCCTCAAGGTGACGATATCAAGCCATTGATGCGTACTTATACCATCATTGCCCAACGTGATACTGAGATTGATGTTGATTTTGCTTTACATGAGACAGAAGGACCTGCATCGGTATGGGCACGAAATGCGCAAGTCGGTGATCAGATTCTGATAGGTGGCCCAGGACCAAAGAAACTCATCAACAATGAAGCAGATTGGTTTTTGTTAGTCGGCGATATGACCGCGCTACCTGCAATCACCGTCAACTTAGCTCAGTTGCCTATGGATGCTCGCGGTTATGCAGTACTTGAAGTGACGACTGAGGCAGATCGTCAAACGCTCAAAAAACCAGAGAACGTCAAGGTACATTGGGTGATTAATGCTCACCCAAATGCAGACGATAGTCCTTTACTGAATTGCGTCAAATCATTGAGCTGGCTTGAAGGGCAACCTGCCGTTTGGGCGGCGTGCGAATTTCATAGTATGCGTGCACTGCGTCAGTACTTCAAAGTTGAGCGCGCAATACCAAAGACGCATTTATATGTGTCTAGCTACTGGAAAGTCGATAGCACAGAGGATCAACATAAAGTCGTCAAAAGTCAGGATGCGCAAACGGAAGAACAGTAAATACGTATTTCGCAACAAAAAAAGGTGGAGCTAATATTAGCCCCACCTTTTTTATCACTTGCTGTTTATCACAACTCAGCAGTCTTCATACTATCTACTTTTCCATCACTCTTACTAATCGTCAGTCCCGTAAACCCAAATAACAGCGTCAGCAATAATGACAAATAACAGAAGAACGCATAAGGCAAGTAATCTAATACCGGCACCCCTAATGCCTGACTGATAAACACCCCGCACACACTCCACGGTACTAATGGATTAATCACCGTCCCTGCATCCTCAATCGTCCGTGACAAATTCTTTGGATCTAAATGCAAGCGCTCAAACGTTGAACGAAAGGCCGTACCTGATAAAAGAATACTCAAATACTGCTCACCGATTAATACATTGATGCTCAGCGCCGACATCGCTGCCGCAAAGATAGCTCGTCCTGATGTCGTCAATGTGTCTTTAATACCAGATAATAGTGCTGGCAGAATCCCTAGTGCCGTTAATAGACCACCTAAGCTTAATGCTAGTATCACAATCGCTTGGGTAAAGAACATACTCTGTACACCGCCGCGTGACAGCATACCACCTACTTCACCTAACTCTAATGACTCAGCAGGGGCATAGCCTGCAAACAGATAGCCGCCTAACTGACCAAAGCTTGGTGAGCTATGTACATAAGTAATGACAAGTGCCGCTGCTATGGTACAGATAATCGTATAGATCGCATTAACCCGAAACAGTGCCAATCCTACCAATATTACAAAAGGCAGTACCGAATACCCATGTACCAACCCACTGTCTATCAGCTGACCTTGTAGTATAGTCACTTGACCAAGATCAGAGCCTGACGTCTGTCCTGAGAACATCCAAAACAATATCACTGTCAGTATCCATGCAGGGACTGTTGTATACATCATATTGCGAATGTGCTCAAACAGATCGATACCAACAACGGAAGAGGCAATCGTACAAGTATCAGACAAGGGAGACATCTTATCACCGAAGAATGCGCCTGATACCACTGCCCCTGCTGCGATTGCCACATTGGCATCAAAGGCATTACTCATGCCAATAAAAGCTACACCCAAAGTCGCTGCAGTGGTCAAACTACTGCCCAAGGCAATACCAATAATAGAGGTCAGTACAAAGGCAGAGATATAATAATACTCAGGAGAGATGAGCTGAAATCCTACATACATGAGGGTAGGAATCGCCCCTGACATCATCAGAGCAGCGACCATAAGGCCAATAAAGAAGAACAGGTAGATGGCACCGATACCACGCATGACACCTGAGGCCATTTGGGCTTGTAGGTCATCAAAGCTTAGACCTTTAACCATACCAATAGCCAGTAGCACACAGATAGCTAAGATAAGAGACAAGTGTGGCACCCAGCCAAAGCCGATCATGGTGATGCCCATAATACCGATGACGATGGTAGATATGATAAAGGCAAGCTTGGCGCTGATGATGGTGAGAGGGGTTGGTGGCATGACACATCCTTAAAATGCCAGCAGACACTGGCACTAGATTGGGTTTAATTTTGGTGGTGAAAGTATGAATAAATTGGTTTGCTAACCAAAAACCGACTACTTACCCAGTAAGTCATCGGTCTTAGCTGCCATGATAAAATCATTGCGATGCAAACCTTTGATACTATGCGACCACCAAGTGACCGTAGCCTTGCCCCACTCTACTAATATACCCGGATGGTGCCCTTCTGCTTCAGCGACATCTGCCAGTTGATTGGCAAATGCCATCGCTGCGACGAAGTTTTTAAATTTATACTGACGCTGTAACTGCTGAATCCCATCCACCTCAATCAATGACCAATCAGGAATTTGCGGTAGTAGTTCCTGTGCTTCGGCTTCATCAACTTTCGGTGCGCCAATTCGGCAAGCTTCGCAGCTGTTTTGTGATAGTGCTGTCATAATAAGTTCCTTTTAAGTTGTTTGTTTTTGATAGCTGTTTTTTTAATACTCGTACATCCGTGTTGAAATATCTGTACCGCTATTTTAATACTCCGTACTGAAATGCTGGTTTTCATGTTTGATTTTGCATTGACGTCTTTAACGAGTTTTTTCTGGATAGGTTGGCTCAAACAGTCCAAGCGACATAGCCTGTTTGACCGTCCCCATGATGTCACTATTGACGATATCAAATAAGATATCTAGTTCATCTATAACATAGTAAATTGGTTGTATCTGATCGATACGATAAGGCGTACGCAATACATCGAGCAAATCAAACGCTCGGTGTTCTGGTTGGCGCTCTACTTGATGTGGGCTTTCACCTTGCTGATCAGAATGCTCTTTAAGCGCGTAGACCGTTTCAGAAGGTGAACTCAATATACCGCCGCCATAGATTCTACGATTTTCCACGCGACTGCCGACCAATCCAAACTCAATGGTAAACCAATAAAGCCTTGCTAAAAACCAGCGCTCCTCTTTGGTTGCGCTAAGACCAAGCTTGCCATACGTCTCATTAAAAACTGCAAACGCTGGATGAGTCAATAGTGGACAATGCCCAACGATTTCATGAAAGATATCAGGCTCTTCGATGTAGTCCATGTCATCGAATCGACGAATGAAGGTCGCTACAGGAAAGGACTTATTGGCTAATAATTTAAAAAATTTACCAAAACTGATGAGTGCAGGTACAGCTGCGGTCTGCCAACCTGTGGTCGCTTGTAATATCTCATCGATATCATGCAGTTGCGGGATATGCGTCGTCGGTAGGTTTAACTTGGTCAAACCATCTAGATATGCGGTACACGCACGATTAGGCGTTTGTGCCGCTTGACGTGCAAGCAGCGCTTGCCACATCGCATGCTCATCCTTACTATAGTGAATATGACCATGACTATCTGGCTGGTGCGAGATGTAGGGCTGCTTTTTATTTGTCGCGTTAGAATGACTGGACGCATCATCGCTTTGTTTATTAGTAGTAACGCTATTGGCACCGATGGCGGTATTGAGAGAATCTATCTGTGATAGGCGTTCCATGCCTGTATTCCTTTTATCGCAATGAGGGCATTACCTTGTATTCGTGCTTGTAGGTAATGCACTTATTAAGGACAACACAAACTCCTTTTGTCTTGTCCATTTATGAAACGTGGTCTAAGCGTTAGACAATATTATAGGGTTTCAGTCTCTGACTGCCCGACTGTACCGCGACGTACTTGGTCACGTTCTATCGACTCAAATAATGCCTTAAAGTTGCCTTCACCAAAGCCATCCGCATAATCGCCTTTACGCTGAATGAACTCAAAGAACACTGGGCTACCCAAAATAGTTTCAGAGAAAATCTGTAGTAGCAGGCGCGGTGCACCGCCTTCTGTCGTACCATCTAACAAAATACCGCGCGTTTGCAAGTCGGCGACATTTTCACCATGATTTGGCAAACGCTCGCTGAGCATTTCATAATAGGCAGCATTTGGTGCAGTCATTAGCGGAATGCCAGCCGCTTTTAGCTTATCGATACTGGCAAACAAATCATCACTGGCTAGAGCAATATGCTGAATACCTTCACCATTGAAGTGCATTAGATACTCTTCGATTTGACCACCACCCTGCTTGGCTTCTTCATTTAACGGAATGCGGATTTTGCCATCAGGTGCGGTCATGGCTTTACTGGTCAATCCTGTGTACTCACCTTTGATATCAAAGTAACGAATCTCGCGGAAATTAAAGATACGCTCATAGAATTTTGCCCAGTACGCCATGCGTCCACGATAGACGTTGTGGGTTAAATGGTCGATCACTTTGAAACCATAGCCGACAGGGTTTCTGTCGATATCTGCAAAGAACTCGAAATCGACATCATAGATAGATTCGCCATCTTTATAACGGTCAATCAAATAGATCAATGAGCCACCGATACCTTTGATAGCGGGCAATCTAAGCTCCATTACACCAGTTGGTACATCTACTGGCTGCGCACCCATTTCCACGGCACGCTCGTACGCTTTTTTGGCATCTTTTACCCGAAAGCCCATGCTACAAGCACCAGCACCATGCTCTTCAACGAAGTAACTGGCTTGGCTTTTTGGCTCACGGTTTAGAATAAGGTTGATATCACCTTGGCGATATAGAGCAACGTCTTTTGAGCGATGATTGGCGACATGAGCAAAACCAAGCTGCTTAAACAATGCGTCGACCGCATCAGGTTGTGAAGAGGCGAACTCGACAAAATCAAATCCATTTAGTCCCATTGGGTTGTCAAATAAATCTGCCATTGTAATTATCCTTAATTTCAATTGGTAATAGAAAGTCGATGAGTAGTAAAAGTCGATAAAACGATTGGTAATCAATCTTTATTGTTGACGTTGTATTTATATTAGATTAGCTTTATTTATAAGACTAATTGTTTTTTATGATTTATTTATTAGGTTTACTTATGAATATCAGCATTCGCCAATTGACCGCATTTATCAAAGTCGCTGACAACGGCAGCTTTACTCGTGCCAGCGAACAGATGTATTTGACCCAATCTGCTGTCAGTGGATTGATTAAGGAATTAGAGACTGGCCTAGGTATCGTGTTGTTTGATCGCACCACTCGCCAATTGTCATTATCCGCAGTGGGACGGCACCTGCTACCACAAGCGCGCCGCATCTTAAATGAGATGCAGCTGTTTGAAAATGAAGCAAGTAGCTTGACCAGTTTGGCGCAAGGTCAGGTGCGCTTGGCTGTGTCACAGTTCGTGGCGTCTTCCCTACCTGCTGTCATCGCCCAATTTTCTAAAGAATATCCAAATATCGGCGTCTCACTATTGGACTGCTCAGCAGAGAATTTGCTCAAGCATGTCCAAGATATCGAAGTTGATTTGGGCGTTGGTACCGAGCTTGGTATCTTCGAGGCAGAAGATGATATCGGTGCTGACTTGTTGTATCAGCTACCATTTTGTGTGGTTATGCCAGACAATCATGCACTGACACAAAGAGACGAAATTACTTGGCAAGATTTATTAGAGACGCCGCTAATTACCTTACAAGGTCCATTCCTTGATCAAGTAACCGCAGAGCTTGATGACGCTATATCCGATCACGTCCATCAGGCCCGCTACAAGGTGAACTTTATGTCCACCGCGCTTGAGATGACGCGACAAGGTTTTGGTATCACGCTGTGTCTGCCCTATATGCCTGAAGTTATTGATTGGGTTAGTGCCAATGGCCTGTTGATGCGCCCGCTCACTCAACCGGTCAAAATGCGTCAATTTTTTATCTATCAGCGTGCTTCAAGGGCGCTTTCTCCGGCGACGATTGCTTTTAAGCAGTTTTTGCAAAATTATTTTGCTACCCATTATAACGACCTGCATCACTCTGAATCATCGTCTACCGAATGACCGATAGCATTTAAAATGTGTTTAATAGACAGATAAACAATCTATTTGGATATTTATTTTATTAATTGCGTCATATAACTCACTATCGTATTGAGTTCGGCCGCAATTTGCTCTATGATTTTCTGCTGCTCGATTTATATTTTTATAAGGAAATGGCATGTTTGAACGTATCGATTATTACGCTGGTGATCCAATCTTAGGTCTTATGGAAAAATACTCAGCAGATAACAATCCTAATAAGGTCAATTTAGGCATTGGTATTTATTACGATGAGAATGGCGTATTGCCTGTACTTGACTGTGTAAAAACAGCCGAAGAGCGTATTGCGGATCCAATCGCACCGCGTCCGTACTTGCCAATGGCAGGTCTACCAGGTCACCGTAAAGGCTGTCAGGAATTATTATTCGGCAAAGACGCACAAGTTTTAAAAGATGGCTTAGTAGCCACTATCGCCACAATCGGTGGTTCTGGTGCGTTGAAAGTTGGTGCTGAATTTATCCATACATGGTTTCCACAAGCTAAGTGCTATGTGAGCGATCCTACGTGGGGTAACCATATTGCTATCTTTGAAGGCTCTGATGTAGAAGTGGGTAAATACCCGTACTACGACAAAGCTAACAGCAGCATCAAATTTGATGAAATGATTGCGTTTTTTGAGACATTGAACAAAAACGACGTTATCTTGCTACACCCATGCTGCCATAACCCAACTGGTATGGATTTAACCCAAGCGCAATGGGACACCGTACTCGATGTCGTTAAGGCTCGTGAGCTGATTCCATTCATGGACATCGCTTATCAAGGGTTTGGCGAAGACATGGATAGCGATGCTTACGCTATTCGTAAAGCGGTTGAGATGGGCTTGCCATTGTTTGTCAGCAACTCATTCTCTAAAAACTTGTCGTTATACGGCGAGCGTGTCGGTGGCCTATCAGTTGTCTGTCCAACTGTAGACGAAACCGAACGCGTATTCGGTCAACTCAATGCAATGGTACGCCGTATCTACTCAAGCCCACCGTCGCACGGTGGTCGCGTGGTTGATATCGTCATGAACGACGACCAACTACATGAGCAATGGGTCAGTGAAGTTTACGCCATGCGTGACCGCATCAAAGCCATGCGTCTAAAGCTAAAGTCAGTATTAGAAGCTAAAATTCCTTACCGTAACTTTGACTACATCACTCGTCAAAACGGTATGTTTAGCTTTACTGGCTTGACGCCTGAGCAAGTCGAACGTCTACAGACTGAGTTTGGTATCTATATGGTTTCTAACTCACGCATGTGTGTGGCTGGACTAAACACCAGCAACATCGATTATGTGGCAAATGCGATGGCAGACGTCTTAAAAGACTAATTAAGCTAATCTGCTTAATATCTTGCTCAAGATGTAATTTTATAAAAAATAAACGCGGACAAGAAAGGCTGAGCGATTGCTCGGCCTTTTTTTGTGCCTAGCATTTCGTCAACACCATTTAGTTATAACCATTCAATCACAACGCTGGCAATAAATTTTCAAAGAAGCTTTTTGCAGAAGACATTGCACAAAAAACTTGCAATCCACATATCAATAAATTACATTATACGTAAGTAATTAACTATAACGTAATTAACAATTTATATTAGCAAGGAGCAAATCATGTCAACGATTGACAGCACCCTCACCTCTTTTATCGATATCGCCACTGACTCTGACTTTTCTATTCATAATCTTCCTTATGGCATCTTTAGCGAGACCAAAGATGCTGCTGGTGATAACCAGTGTCGTGCAGGCGTTGCCATCGGTGAGCATGTACTTGATTTATCTGTATTAGAGACAGAAGGGTTATTAAGTTTGGATGGAGGTCCTTACTTCAACCAGCCTACTCTAAACGCTTTTATTGACTCTGGTCGAGACAATTGGACCAAGGCACGCAAGACTATTCAGACATTATTGTCTAACGACAATGACACCTTACGTGACAATGCAGACTTGCAAAAAAAGGCATTGATTAAACAAGCTGACGTCACCATGCATTTGCCAGTTCAGGTACCGGGCTTTACCGATTTTTACTCCTCAAAAGAGCATGCAACCAACGTTGGTACCATGTTCCGTGACCCAAATAATGCTCTGCTACCTAACTGGACCGAAATGCCAGTTGGCTATAACGGACGTGCCAGCACCGTCGTCGTCAGTGGGACTGATATCGTACGTCCATCAGGTCAGCTAAAGCCTAGCCCTGATGAGCGTCCTATTTTTTCTGCCTGTAAGCGTTTAGATTTTGAGTTAGAAACAGCTTTTGTCGTTGGTAAAGGCAATCATATCGGTCAGCCAATTGCCGTAGATGAGGCCGCTGACCATATCTTTGGCATGGTGCTACTTAATGACTGGTCAGCCCGAGATATTCAAAAGTGGGAATATGTACCTTTAGGTCCATTTAATGCCAAAACATTTGCTTCTGAGGTTTCCCCTTGGATTGTCACCATGGATGCATTAGCACCATTTAGCACGGCTTGTCCAACGCAAGAGCCAAAGCCACTGGCTTATCTAAATGAAAAAGCGAGCGACAACAGCTTTGATATCAATCTGTCAGTCGAACTACTACCCAAAAATGCAGAAACAGCGACG
Source organism: Psychrobacter sp. AOP7-A1-24 (assembly GCF_052376235.1). NCBI lineage: Bacteria > Pseudomonadati > Pseudomonadota > Gammaproteobacteria > Moraxellales > Moraxellaceae > Psychrobacter > Psychrobacter sp. AOP7-A1-24. Next base: position 14,868 of record NZ_JBQSVM010000011.1, read on the forward strand.
GTCATTTGCGAGACCAATTTTAAATACATGTACTGGTCAATGGCACAGCAACTTACTCACCACACCATCACTGGCTGCAAAGTAGACGTTGGTGACATGATGGGCTCAGGCACGATTTCAGGGCCAACGCCTGACTCTTATGGCTCGATGCTTGAGATCGCTTGGAATGCTACCAAACCAGTCACACTAGAAGGCGGCGAGACTCGCAGCTTTATCGAAGATGGTGACACCGTCATTATGAAAGGCTATAGCGAAAAAGATGGCATACGTGTTGGCTTTGGTGAAGTGCGCGGCAAAGTACTACCAGCGCTTAGCTTTGATTTTGATAAATAGCATTGAAGAAATAACACATACAGAGAAATGGCAAAATAGGCGTGAAAACTCTCATGCAGGCTGATAGGAAGACAAACGCATTCACCTACTCATTGTTATGTGAATAAAGCCAAATGAGTGACACGCCTTATCAAAAGGATATTGATATGAGCTTTCAAATTGAGAAAATCCATCATGTGGCTTATCGCTGCAAAGATGCCAAAGAAACCGTTGAATGGTACAAAAAAAATCTAAACATGGATTTTATTTTGGCCTTCGCAGAAGACCATGTGCCTTCGACCAAAGCCTTTGACCCTTATATGCACGTCTTTTTGGACGCTGGTAATGGCAATGTTTTAGCGTTTTTTGAAGTACCCAACCAACCTGAGATGGGCTTTGATCCTAATACCCCAAGCTGGGTGCAGCATTTAGCACTGAAGGTTAAAGATCGTGACGAGCTAATCGTTGCCAAAGAGCACCTAGAAAATGCAGGCATCGATGTCATTGGCGTGACCAATCACGGTATATTCCACTCTATTTACTTCTTTGATCCCAATGGTCATCGTCTAGAGTTAACCTATGATGATCCCACCTCAGAAGATAAAGTCTCGATGATTACGGATACCATCAAGCAAGACATGCTAGACGAATGGTCTCGTACCAAACGCGCCCCAGCACATACTCAGTTTTTGCATAGTGATGAGTTGGCAGAAGCACGCGAAGTTGCTCCTGTCGGTGAATAACTAATTTTTCACTCCGTTTACTGTCTTTTTACCTGATCAATCAACCAACGCTTTGAACCTAAGTGTACTGATTGACGACTCGACCTATGCCTTAGGTATCAATAAGTAGTAAATAATATCTCCCCATCATGAAAGGACTCTATGATGAAAATAAGAACCCCTCTAGGAATATTTTTAGCCGCCTCGATTGCGATGATTGGCTGCTCTAATAACGACCAAACAGCAGGCACGTCTACAGATGCAGGTGAAGTGACAACGTTACGGTTCTCTCATTTTATGACCGCCACTGACAATATAAACACCGAAGCATTAGAGCCATGGGCAAAGAAAATTGAAGCAGACTCAAAAGGCCGCTTAAAGGTTGAGATTTACCCTTCTGCGACACTTAGCAAACCAGGCGCTACCTATGACGCTACGGCGAAAGGTAGCGTGGATATTGGTATGCAAGCACAAGGATATACAGCAGGGCGATTCCCTTTGACTCAAATTGTAGAGCTGCCAGGTATCACACATACCGCACAGCAGCAGAGCTGTATACTTCATAAACTATATGATGAGGATGTCATTAAAGACGAGTATGCAGACACTCACTTGCTCGCTTTAATAGGGACTGGACAAGGCGCGCTTCATACGGTTGATAAACCGATTCGCACGCCAGCTGATATGAAGGGTCTGCGTATTCGTCAGCCTTCTGCGGTTGCAAGCCACATTATCGAAGCGACTGGTGCTGCACCTGTCGGCATGCCTGCCAGTGATACTTATACCTCTCTACAGCGCGGTGTCATTGACGGGCTTAGCTTTACTTGGCAGCCCATTCAAGCGTTTCGCCTTGATGAGCTGATCAATACGCACACCAACATCCCTTTTTATAACTCCACCTTTGTGATCAGTATGAACAAAGAGAAATATAATAGTTTGCCTGATGACCTTAAAAAAGTAATCGATGACAATTCTGGCGCAGAGATGGCAGCAAGTGTCTCTAAAGTATTTGACGTCAGCAATGCCAAAGCAATGGCGGCTGCCAAAGAAAAAGGCGATATTATGATTGATATCCCTGACCCACTTAATGATCCAGATTGGAAAGGCCCGTTAATGGAAGGTTCTCAACATTACCTTGATGAAGTAAATGCGACTGGCCTAGATGCTGACAACGTATACGAAAAAGCAAAAGCGGCCAGTAGCAACTGTATGGTCTAAAGAATAGATATCAGATGACTAGTGCGTGAATTGAAGCCATGTCCTAGCTTAAAGCGCAAATACTGGCTAAGCAATTTGATAACGCTGCGCTATCGCCAGTATTTGCTCAACCACGTTATGTTGCTCGCTTATTGGCAGTTGCTCTGTCGTTCCAATAATAGTGATAGCGTATTCTAACGATAAATTTTCGCTAGTAGCTTTATCACTACTTATGGGTGGTTTAGCAGTAATATTGGTAAGCTGTGGCAATATCACAGGTAACGTAATGGCATTAATACCCATAAGCATATCGCCAGTCACTACTGCATAACCCTGAGTACGAATTTTGGCTTGCAGCTGGGTAAAATCCTGCCACTTCTCGGTCACATCTGCTGCATTGTTCGTATGCCATTCAGCTGTGACCAGTGGCTGAATGACAGCATCAGGTTGATAACTGGCAAATAACTGTCCTGTAGCCGACGTCGTCAGAGGCATACGCGAGCCAATGCGAGTGATGATGCTAATCGGGCTATCTGGCTCAACGGACTGAATAATAATGGGACCTTCGCTAAACCACTTGGCAATTTGCACACCGCAGTTTAAGGTGTCTTTGATTTCGTTAGCCACCTGCGTGAGACGTGCCAATAGATTGTTTTGGTTGAGTTCAGTATGTCCTAATGATGCCAATGCATTGACTCTATCGCCAAGCCCATAGCGACCATCATCAAGCTTACGCGCGTAGTTTTTACGGATGAGACTGACCAAGTAACGATGGGATTTTGCTGGGTGCATTTGCATGGATTCAGCGATATCTTTTAACATCATGGGCTCATTGCGATCGATTAGCACATCGAGTATCGACAGCCCAATCTCAAGCGACTGAACCCCACTTTGGTTTTTATTGGTAATAGAACTGTCTACAAGGGTTTTATCTGCTGGCATGATTTGCTCGATTCTGATGTACTTGGTTATTTTTAATGATGGTTTACTTGTTAATAGTTTTTCGATAGCGGCTTGCTCGATCAAATATCAATGAGACACAGATCCTACTTCAGTAATATTTATCTTTATAAAAACATATCAACATAAGGACATGGACAATGATGACACTTTATGGCTACTTTCGTAGCAGTACCTCTTACCGTACTCGTATCGCTATGAACCTAAAAGGCTTAGATTACGATGATATCACGGTCAATTTGGCACAGGATGAACAGTTAGAATCTGCTTTCAAAGCGATTAATCCGCAAGGATTAGTGCCTGTCCTACAAGCTGATGATTTATTATTATACCAAAGTCCAGCTATCTTGGAGTGGTTAGAAGAGATCTACCCTGAGCATCCATTATTGCCTGACGATGCTGCTGGGCGTATGCAGGTACGAGCGCTGAGCGCCATGATTGGTTGCGACATCCACCCCATTAATAACCGCCGCATTTTACAGTACCTACGCAATGAGCTATCGGTAGATGAAGAAGCTGTGATTGCATGGTGTAATCGCTGGATCAGTGAAGGGTTTGCCGCTTTAGAGACACGCTTAGCGGCGGATAACAATCGCGGACAATTCTGCTATGAAGACAGCCCGACTCTCGCAGATTGCTATTTAATCCCGCAAGTCTCTTCTGCTCGCCGCTTCAAAGTAGATTTGAGCGCGTACCCCAGTATTGTCGCTATTGACACTCATTGCCGTACGCTGACAGCATTTGCAGATGCCGATCCTATGATGCAGCCTGATGCACCGAAACGTGATGCCTAGTTTTAGACAGTTTTTATAGGATACTTATCTTTTTATCTGCTAGGTAGCACTATCTGAACCACCAACCCTTGAATACCATCTTGGCGGTTATGAGCAATGATATATCCTTTGTGCGCCATAACTACTGCATGGACAATAGCCAATCCAAGACCATAGCCGCCAGTATCACGGTGCCGAGCAGTATCGAGCCGCACGAAGGGATGGAAAATACGCTCTAAGTCTTTGTCTGCAACACCGCCACCTTCGTCTGTTATATTAATCTGAACGGCTGGTACCTTGTTGTCCATCTGTATTGCCTTTATTTCAGCAATCACTGTCGAACCCGCTGCCGTGTGCATAAAGGCATTGCGAATGACGTTTTCAAGTGCGCTATATAATTGCTCTGCATTTCCTTGAACTGTCCAAAATCCTTCCGAACCATCTAGTGCTGAGCCTACAGGCGGTTTCCATTGCCAATACACGTCTTTATGTTGAAACTCGAAGCAGACATCCTCTCCGATATTACTAATAATATCCGATATATCGACTGCCTCACTCTCCAGATTATCAACGGTATATCGCTGCATTTGTAGAGACTGAATATGGATAATCTGTTCAATTAGCTCATTCATCCTTGTAGACTCTTTGTCAATACGGTCTAAATAACGATTGGCATTGGGCGCAAAGTCCCGAGTCAGTTCAGTCGCTACATCCAAACGAGCAAGTGGCGAACGCAGCTCATGTGAGATATCACTAAGCATTTGCTTGCGTGCCAGCTCACTGTCAACCAGCCTCGTCGATAGATGGGCAACGTCCTTTGCCAGTAGACCTAGCTCATCCCCACCCATCTTAGACAGTTCTGGGTTGGCTTGGTAATTACCATCAATCATACGATGTACTGTATTTTGTACACGGCCAATTCGCTTGGTCAGCGTACGACTGAGCCATATACAAACCAATACGCTAAAGATAACGATCAATAGCAAACGTATCGGAAAATTACCTTGATGTAGCTCTACCACGTCTGAAAAACGCAATTGCGGGCGCAACTGTATGATGATTGACTGACCATCAGGTAGTTCAACAGACATATCGGCCAGTTCAGGACGAGTATTGATATCAACTTCTGCTGCACTACTTGCTGTTTTTGGCTTTAGGAATTCTCGCCAAAAAGGCGGCTCATTTCTTGGTCTCTCATTATCATGTTCATGTAGTCTATTGTCAGCGTTGAGACTTTCCGCGCCATTAGAGTGATCATCAACGCTAGGTGATCTAGGCGACGCTGGTCGCATCGGTTGTATCGCATGATCCATTATTTGCCGACCAGTTTGCAACGGTCTTTGCGCACGATCGTCTTTGTCACGATAACGCGGGAATATGATAGCGCCTCGCTCATCATAAACTCTGATTTGATTCATCAACTGGCGGTCTTGACGATACATCTGCCTTACAGACTCTACATCACCAGCCCGTAACGACGCGACCATCTCTTCACGCTTTATCAATAGGCTATCGATTTGTATATCCATACGAGAAATCAGATCTTTTTCAACCAACCAGCGCTCTACCACGATAGACAATACAGAGGTAATTAGAATCGTCAATAGTAGGCTCAGAAACAGACGCCAAAATAGAGTAATTCTCACCTTAAACTTAGGTGTTTTTTTGAGGGTCTGCTCAGAATCTTTCATCGATATGTTCGTCATTACAGCACCAGTTGATAACCTTTTCCGCGCACCGCTTTTATTGGCTCATCGTGAAAAGGTTGAAGTTTTTTGCGTAAGCGAGATACATGCACATCAAGGCTACGATCAAATGGCTGCAACTCACGCTGCAAGACATTTTCTGACAGCCATGCCTTGCTCACCACCTCCCCTTTCTGTTTGAGTAAGGCCACGAGCAGATCAAACTCAGTACCAGTAACTTGTAACGGCACCCCATCTATCTGACAGGCACGTTGGTTTTGATCAAGGTGCAAACGACTCTCAGGTAATGGGGTATGCTCTGATGCGGTCGTATTAGTCCGTTTAATCACTGCATTGATACGCGCCAGCAGCTCTCTAGGGTTACAAGGTTTGGTGATATAGTCATCAGCACCAAGCTCTAGACCAATAATACGGTCAATCTCTTCCCCTTTTGCCGTCAGCATAATGACAGGAATATCGATAATGTTTGGTAATTGACGCAGGACACTCAGCCCATCCAGTTTCGGCATCATAATATCGAGCACGAGTAAATCATAGACCGTATCTTCGTGTGCCAATGCTTTGAGTCGTTGTATGACTGCTGCGCCATCATGCACGCAGTCGCAACGAATGCCGTGATTGTCCAAATACTCTTGCAATAACTGGGTTAGCTCTTCATCGTCATCACCTATCAGAATGTTTGGCATGCTTTGCTCCTTTAATTTTTATTTATCTCTATTTAGCCCAATTGATCTATAACAATCATAATATAAGAAAACCGTATACAAATGACGCTGTGATGTGGTCAGCAGATCGATGTCATAATATTTTATTATTAGTAGACTGTAGTTAACCACATTATCAGGCAAGCACTTGCCAATTTACCGAAAACGTTACTTTTCTTAATACTTCATAAATGTTCGTAACCTTCAACTGTCGTAATATACTTCTATCAACTGCAAGTAGTGCATCTCTAAGATATTGATCATGACAAGTGATAACGTTCAACAGATGATACTTGTGAGATAAAAATTTAGTGTTTATTAAATCAAACTCAACACAATCAAGGATATTATGATGAAAAAATTACTATTAGGCTCAGTATTAGCAGCTTCTAGCATATTGACAGTGACTGCTTGCACTAGTGTGAATGCGACCACTGATACAACGCCAACAGCGCAAATGCAAAAGAATCACAAAGATGGCGCGATGAAAGGCCCAATGTCCAAGCTAGATCTAACAGCGACACAGCAAGCGCAAATCAAAGCCATCATGCAAGACAAACGTAGCGATCGCACTGCTAATCGTGCAAAGCATCAAGCAGAACGCGCGCAAATGGGTCAGCAGATAAAAGCGCTAACCAATGCCAGCACTTTGAATACTGCTGCCTTGAACCGTTTGGCTGATCAACAAGCAGCAAAAGAAAAACAGCGCTTTATCGAGCGTGTACAGACACAACATGCCATCGCTCAAGTGTTGACCGCTGAGCAACGTGCGAAGATGGAACAGATGAAATCAGAGAAACAAGAAAAAGGTCGCAAGCATTCAAAAGATCGTAAAGGCCATGGCAAACAGCATCAAGGTATGTAGATTGTCATCCATAGGCTGATTGGTCGTAACCTTTATTCATCAAGCCTATCGCTTTACTACCTATCACTTTAATTATAGAAAAAGCGCATCGTGTAAACGGTGCGCTTTTCGATTTCCTATATTTACTTTCAAACTAATCTTAAATTTTGATTAATTTTAAGAACTCTTTTTCTGCAAGAATTTTAATATCCAGCCCACTCTGTATCAACTCTTCTACCTTTCGATGCTTACTGCTTTTTTCATGACCTGCTAGTAATGTTAGGTCCTGAGAACCAACTACAAGATAATTTAACTTTTTTGAAGCACCTGCTTTGACATTAAAACCATTTTTAGCTGCTATGTCAGCAATCTCTGCTCTACTAATACTAAGATCTCCTGTAAAACAAATATTAAGACCTGCATACCTTCCTGACTCACTCCCTACCTTCGTTATATTACTTGGATAACTTCTACTATTAAGACGTCTTTTCTGGTGAAAAATACGATTATAGTTACTATCTGTCAACCAATCATGAATTGATAGACTATTTTCTCTGAGGATAGTTACCGTTATAAAGCCGCATGCTTTAGCATCTTCAAGTGCATCGTGATGGTTAAATTGGTAATTCCACTCTTTACATACATTTGCCAGACTATAGCCTTTTACTGCGAAACGATGACATGTTCTACGTACTAATACAGTTGCATCTACCCACTGTAACTCTGGTACTGGTAGTTTGTGAGCTTCTAAGCTTTTGATCAAAGCTCTTTGATCAAAATTAGTGTAGCTAACGAGAATGTTGTCGCCAATAAACTTTAGTATCTGTCCATATATATCGTACATAGACGGCGCATCTCTTACCATACTGCTAGTAATCCCATGTACTTCTACATTTTGACTACTAAAAGAAGTTTGGGGTAATACTAAAGTGCAGTAGGTATCAATTAACTTACCGTTTAAGTATTTTGCTAGACCTATTTGACAGATAGACCCTACATCGCTATTAGCGGTTTCAACATCAATGGTAACAAAGTTCACTATATATTCCTCAATACATTAGGCCCACTCTAAATTACCTTTAACTACTCGACCGAACTAAAACTTTCTTTAACCATCGGCAACATGTTAAATACCATTTTACCTACTCCCGTGCCATTTCCGTCTTGGTAATACTGCAACAGCTCTGGAGCATACTTTCGTAAATCAATACTATTACTAGCGTTCGGCGTCTGCACATCACTTGGCAGATTGGGGAATGCCAGGTCCTTAGTGCTAATAGCGGAATACTGCTGTAACACATCTATCCTCATACCTTCTTTGTTGTTCGCTTCGCTAGTATTATCTAGCTGACGACGTAAGTGCTCCCATTTAAGTTGACCGCGTTTATTAAACCCGTACATTTCCTGTACTTCTGTACTGGCAATGGCCTCGCCTGTCGTTGCTTCCTCGTTCATTTGGCCTTTTATCATAGCCAGTATTTTTTGCACAACAGACTTACTGGTAAATGCCTCTGGATTTTGAATCGACTCAAACGCTGTCATCGGTTCGGGTTCTTGTACCAGCTCTGGATATTGTGCACTGATTCGATTGTAGAAAATCTGCATATATTTCTGTTGCGACGCTTGATAATCCTCAAAGCTTTGTACTCGGCGGATGATTTGAGCGCTTGGTAGCATAGCCGATAACTGGTGCGCGGGCAGTTTTGGAGACAGTGACGCAAGCGAGCTAGGGGCAACATAATTAAATTGGCTAACAGGGGCCGCGTCATAAGTTGCATCTAACGCTGCAAAGTGACTTTTGATCACCTCACCACCAAACCCTTTAGGCAACGTACCATCGTCAATAGCTATTTTTAACCACTTGTTTTGCCATTTTGTACCGAGTTTATCGTCTAATAATTCTGAGTTTAGAATCGCAAAATTATCTGCCCAGAGATAAATATCGCCGTTTTTAAAATCTATATAAATAGGCTGATTGATACTGCTGTGATGGTTGCGTGCTTGATACTGCGCACTAGCGAGCATCGTAGCCTTACCTGCCATCGGTTGGTAGATACCTTGAGAATCGATAGAGAGCGGCTTTAATAGATACTCATCTAATAACTGTGCTTCCTTTTTATCTAGCGGTCTCTGCGTATCCTCATAATTGTCGAATAGCGCTTGATAATCTGGTGCTACTTTTACATCGCTATCGTATTGATGGTCATCCCATGCTTGATAGGCATCTGCGCATTCAAGATATGACTGCTTTATACTATCACGCTTAGTATCGTAATCTGCCGCTAGAATATCTTTGTTTTGCTGTTCGGCTTGCAAGACTAAAGCAGCATACGCTTGGTCATGTGCTTCTTCGCAGTGTTCGCCTACATAGTCTGCAGCCGCCATTTTCTCAGTACCAGCATCAGCATCTTGAAATTGTTGATTATTAACAATTTCAAGATTGCCATGGTAGCTAAGGGATTGACGACGCTGTTTTTGTAGTGCTGTCTCTAATGTTTTTTTAGCAACGCTGGGTGCTTGTTTTACAGCTACTGCGTTAGACTGGCCCAAGTTGGTAGACTGGCAACCTGTTAACAACAGAGCCCCTGTCAAAAATGTGCTGGTTATCAGCAGATTGCTTTTATTCTTTAACGGCAGACGTTGTGCAATGGCATGATGTACTGTTTTCATTTTTTATCCTTAATAGGTATGAGCGTAAATGCAATGAGATGATGTCTTTCGATTTCTATTTTTCAGTCATATCATTTTGAACATCGTCAACTTGGCTCTCATCGACAGAATCTGCGCCATTATTATCGTTGCTATACTCATCACTACTATATCCATCACTGCCATAAGCGTCCTCGACACCGCTATCTTGATAGTCGTAGCGTGCATAACGAGCCGTTTGTAATCTGTCTTTTTGTGCGCGCTGCGTTGCTATCCATGCATTGCCATCAATAGGAGGCGTAGCGTCTGGACCAAAGGATTCTGTAAGCAATGGTGTCAAGGTATTATGATTGAAGCTGGCCTTGTCGTAACGTACTTGGTTTAGCACGGTTGTGGTCGACCCCATCAAATCACCACCGATATTGGCACGTTGCTGCTTGGCAAGCAGTCGATCTGAACTGTCTAAGTAATAGTAGTTGATTTGATTAAATGAGATAGGACCGATAGCTTCGATAAGCTGCAATAGCGAACCAACATCCGCGCTTTGATAGCCTTTATTGTATAACTGTACTTTAGCAAGCGCCTTCTTCAATGCAACACTATCAGGATATTTTTCTGGATTGGCATCTACATATTCTTGCAGTGATTTCGTGACATACTTGAGCGTCTTGCCGATCATTTCACCGCTTTGTTGACTACCAAAATAAACTTTCACTACTCGGGTCGCACCGACTTCTTTAGCAAATGCATCACCACTGATATCGACTGCGCTAAAATGCTCAGGCGCGAGCTCAGCCATGCTGCTCTGTATCGCGTTAATCACCGCATCGTAGAGTACAGCTGGTGGCAACTGTGCCGTGATGCTGTCAGGCAAACCAAAGCTCACCGTATGTGAAGCCATCTGTGATGGTAATGGCGTATTCTCAGGATAAACGAACGCAACGATCGGCATGATGGCCGATGGATCAACGACGACATTGCTGTTATTGAAATCAAATGCTAACGGTATCTGTATCGACGAGCTAATCGTTGGTGTGGCATAGTCGTAGCTATAGACACTTTGTATTTGGCGCTGCTTCGGACGGTATTGACTGACACTATTGAATGTTAAATGCTCATACTGATAAGCGTTTTTTGCGGCTATCTGCTCAGGCGTACGGTGGAACATATCCAGTATATTGCTAACCATACCTTTAGGTGACATTGGTAGGCTGCCACGATTTACTGGCTCTGTCTTAGCTTGCTGTTTTGCCATTTGCATGGCTTCATATTTTTCGACCATTGTCTTTGGACTTAAATCCGACATCCCTGAGAGCATACCTTCAGTATTTCTGCTGTACTCATCATAGTCATCACTACTGTAATCATCACTACTATAGTCATCACTATCATAGTCTGCTATATCGTAAGCGTACTCGTTATCACTGGTGGCATCACTGCTCGTAGGCTGATTCTCTCCTGCTTCAGCCAATATAGCAGCAATAGCTCTTCTTTCTGCTTCAGATTCTGCTCTAGACTTATCATAGTCACTAGGATAGTCAGACTCTATCGAGTCCTCGTCATAATCGTTATAGTCATCATTGTATGGCTCATCATCACTTCTACTATATGCACTTTCAGGCTGATATGCATAGGTCTCTATAATCGTTCTAAGCAAACTACTCGAGCCTGCATCGATACTATCGGTATCGATAAATGGTGCTGATCGATAATTAGCTGTGGCGACTGCAACATGCTCGGTGGCTAAGTGCTGACGAACGGCGGCAAGCAGGTGTGATTTTGCTTGGTTTTCGGTATTTGGGTATTTTTCTTGATCAAACAATTTCTCATAACGCGCGGCCTGTGCGTTTTGACTGGCGGTAAAGGCTTGACCCTGTGCGTCATCTGCAACACTAAAGTCTATCATGGTACTAGAGTTTGAGGACGAGCTGGCTGGAGTCGATTGGCAACCTGCAAGTACAAGCGACGCACTACCAACCAGCAAAGCAATAGACGTCAATTTACCAGTTTGACATAGGTAACCATTGTTGTTTTTAATATTGTTGTTTTTATGGTTATGATCAGAAAAATCAGCAAGCGTAGTCTCAGAGTGGCGCTGTCGATTGCAGTTATTAATATGGTGTGATGACATAGGAATCTCTTTGTATAAATAGACTGTCGGCAATGAGTGTACATTAGTACCGTTATTTATATCACAAGACGTTACTATTTAGTAATATTAGCGAATATTTTTAAAGACTCTCTTTATTCATAGATAATGCTATCTATACAAAAGCTATCTTATGATTCGCTTTGTGTATTTGAAATATAGCTGATACAGCTAAACTGTATCAAAGCGCACGCTATGAAATTTGATAAACAACTTTCTACTATTTCATATTTTCGTTACTATTTAGGCTTATCTACTTCTTAGCTCTATTCTTTCCACTCGCGTAAAAAGGACTTTGCGATGTCACAATTATTATCCCGCCATCATCGAACCGCTCAGCAACGTAAACCAAAAATTAATACTCTATTCAAATCTAGTGTCTTACTCATTACCAGTACGCTGTTACTATCTATATCCGCACACGCTGTAGAGCCATCAGGCTCAACAAGTAACGCGATGGTCAATAACACAGGCATCAATACCAGTGCGATAAATTTGGCCATCATGGCTGATAGTCCAACGGTACTGTCTGAAACCAAACGCATCACGCGAGCGAAGACCAACACACTCAATATCACCTCGAACAATGCTAATACCGCCAATACTGCTAATAGCGACCAAGCTATTTACTCTGAAGATGCTATTCATCATCCAGTGTGGGCAAAGAACGGCATGGTCGCTACCCAAGAAGCGCTTGCCTCTGATATCGGTCTACAGGTTTTAAAGGATGGCGGTAATGCAGTGGATGCTGGCGTTGCAGTGGGTTTTGCCTTAGCTGTAACTTTGCCGCGTGCAGGTAATATCGGTGGTGGCGGTTTTATGATGATTTATGATGCCAAGCAAGGAAAAACGGTGGCGCTTGATTACCGTGAAAAAGCACCGAGTAGCGCCTCACGCGATATGTATCTTGATGAAGCAGGCAATGCTGTTAGCGATTTATCTCGTTATCATGGCTTAGCCGTTGGCGTGCCAGGTACAGTAGCAGGACTGTTAAAAGCACTAGAAGAGCATGGCACGATGAGCCGCGAGCAAGTCATGGCACCAGCGATAGCACTGGCTGAAGACGGTATAGAAGTCACCGCTGGCCTGTCCGAGTCGCTCACTGCGTTGAGCGATCGCTTGCAGAAATGGCCAAGTACCAAAAAAGTGTTTTTTAAGCCTGATGGTAGCGCTTATCAGCCAGGCGAACGTTTAAAACAACCTGAGCTTGCGCGGTCGCTAAAGCGGATTGCGGTACAGGGTGCTGATGGATTTTATAAAGGTGAAACGGCTCAAAAGCTGGTCAAAGCAGTCAATGAAGCAGGCGGTAGCATGAGCCTGCAAGACTTAGCCGATTACGAAGCCATCGCTCGCAAACCTGTCAAAGGTGACTATCGTGGCTATGAGATTGTCTCTATGCCGCCGCCCTCCTCCGGTGGTATTCACATTATTGAAATATTGAATATCTTAGAAGGCTATCCACTGGGTGACTATGGACAAAACAGCGCACAGACTATTCACTTAATGGCGGAAGCAATGCAGTTAGCGTATGCAGATCGAGCTGAGTATCTGGGAGATGCCGACTTTATCGATGTGCCTGCCAGCGGCTTAACCTCACAAGCCTATGCGGATAAACTGCGTACGTTGATTGATCCCAATAAAGCTACGCCAGCAGCCACTATCAAAGCAAACAATCCTCTGCCGTACGAGAGTGATCAGACCACGCATTTCTCTATCGTCGATAAAGATGGTAATGCGATAGCCAACACCTATACGTTGAACTTCTCTTATGGTACTGGTCTTGTTGCGGACGGTACGGGCATTCTGCTCAACAATGAAATGGATGATTTCTCTGCCAAACCGGGCGTACCAAATGGCTACGGTCTACTTGGTGGCGACGCCAATGCAGTGGAAGCCAATAAGCGTCCACTATCCTCTATGAGTCCGACACTGGTATTCAAAGACAGTAAACCTTACATCGTCACAGGCAGCCCAGGTGGTAGTCGAATCATCACAACCGTTACCCAGATTATCTCTAACGTCATCGACCATGATATGAATATCGCTGAGGCAACACATGCGCCGCGTATCCACGATCAATGGCTACCTGATGAAATTCGAGTGGAAAAAGCACTGAACATTGATACTGTTAAAAAGCTCGAATCGATGGGTCATACTGTCAGTCCAAAATCCGCGATGGGATCCACACAGTCGATCATGCTTACACCAAACGGTGTTTACGGATCGTCTGATCCACGTATTGTCGATGCAGCGGTGGTTGGTTACTAAATAAACTGACTTTAATTATCAATAACATAGCCCTCTATACTTTGTTGTATTGAGGGCTTTTTGATGTTATTTATCACCTAACTCGTATGACGTAATGACTCAACTCACTTAGATTAAACCCTTTGAACCAGTGGCTGTCTGCAGCAAATAATGCTATTATTGACGACCCCATTTAAAACGTATCAATATGGCTATCGAGGTCTTATCCGCCGCTAGATATCAGTATAATTGATTGATAATAATCAATTATTTTATCGGTAGCTTGTTCTTTTGATCGTACCAGTAAGAGTCTTCTATGGCATTTGTACACCTTGGCATTCACAGCGAATATTCCATCACCGATTCTATCGTACGTATCAAGCCGCTGATAAAAGCGGCTGCAGCTGATAATCAGCGCGCGTTGGCATTGACCGATTTGTCCAACTTATATGCCACGGTGAAGTTTTATCGTGCCTGCTTAGGTGCTGGCATCAAACCTATTATTGGTAGTGACGTCATCATGGATGGTGAGGACACACGCCTCACCCTACTTGCAATGAATAACGAAGGGTATCAAAACATTACCCGTATCGTATCGCTTGGTTTTACCGAAGGTCGCGCTGATCCTGCCAATCATGGTACGCCAGTTATCAAGCGTCATCATATCTTAGAGCATGCGGCAGGTGTGATTGTGCTACTCATGGAGAAGTCAGACGTGGGTCAAGCATTGGTCGGCTCGATGCCAGAAAAAGCCGATGAACTACTCACAGAATGGCAAGCAAAGTTTGACGACCGCTTGTACTTTGCGATTAAGCGTACCAATCGTTCAGGCGAAGATGCTTTTATTAGAGCAGCTATTCATTCAGGTGCCAAACATAACATTCCTATCATTGCGCATAACGATGTGCGTTTCTTAGAGCAAGATGACTTTGATGCCCATGAAGCCCGTGTTTGTATTGCAGGCTCTTATGTCCTTGCTGACCCGAGCCGTCCGCAGACTTACTCAGATGAGCAATATCTAAAAACTCAAGAACAAATGGCACAGCTATTTTCTGATATCCCGCAAGTCATTGACAATACCTTGCGCTTGGCAACCCGCTGCAATGTGACTTTGACGCTCGGTATTAATGTTCTACCTGATTTTCCTGTGCCTGAAGGCGAAACGATTGAGACGTTCTTTCGCGCAGAGTCGCAGCGCGGTCTTGAACATCGCTTAGATAAGCTCTTTCCAGTGGAATCACGTACTGATAACTGGAGCGATTTTCGCCAAAGATACGATGAGCGCCTAGAGTATGAGTTGGATATTATTTTATCAATGGGCTTTCCGGGTTACTTCCTGATCGTCATGGACTTCATCCGCTGGGCAAAAGCCAACGGCGTGCCTGTTGGACCTGGACGTGGTTCTGGTGCGGGTTCATTGGTTGCATACGCGCTAAACATTACCGATCTTGATCCGATTCATTACGACCTGTTATTCGAGCGATTCTTGAACCCAGAGCGGGTATCCATGCCCGATTTCGATATCGACTTTTGTATTGAAGGTCGTGATCGTGTCATTGATTATGTCGCGCAAACCTATGGTCGTGATGCTGTATCACAGATTATCACCTTTGGTACCATGGCAGCGAAAGCGGTCGTGCGAGATGTAGCGCGCGTACAAAGCAAATCATATTTTTTGGCCAATAAAATATCCAAGTTAATTCCAAAAACCCCTGGTATTACCTTGAGCCAAGCGCTTGAGCAGGAACCTCAGCTCAAAGACTTGATCTCTAATCCTGATAATATGGATTATGAAGATGCCATTGAGATTTGGGAGATGGCAATTAAACTTGAAGGCGTTTGCCGAAATGTCGGCAAACATGCGGGCGGCGTATTGATTGCGCCGCACAAAATCACGGACTTTAGCGCCATTTATTGTGATGATGAAGGTCACCGTGTCAGCCAGTTTGACAAAGATGATGTCGAAGCTGTCGGTTTGGTAAAGTTTGACTTTTTGGGTCTACGTAACTTAACCGTCATTGATGCTGCTGTTGAAAACATCAATTTACGCCGTGCAAAAGAAAACGTACCTGCCTTAGTTTTAGAAGACTTGCCATTAGATGACAGCAAAGCCTATAAGCTACTACAAGACGCCAAAACCACTGCCGTTTTTCAGCTAGAAAGTATGGGGATGAAAAAGTATCTTGCCAAACTGCAACCGACCAATATCGAGGACGTCATCGCCATGTGTGCGCTATATCGTCCTGGCCCGCTCGATGCAGGCATGGTAGAGATGTATATTGACCGTAAGCATGGTCGCGAGGAAGTCATCTATGACCATCCCAACCTTGAGCCGATTTTAGAAAACACCAACGGCGTTATTGTCTATCAAGAACAGGTGATGCAGATATCACAGGTGATGGCAGGTTATAGTTTGGGCGGTGCTGACATGCTACGCCGCGCTATGGGTAAAAAGAAACCTGAAGAGATGGCAAAGCAGCGCGATATTTTTGTCACTGGCGCGACCTCACAAGGCATCGATGAAGTCACGTCAGGCGGCGTGTTTGACTTGATGGAAAAATTTGCAGGTTATGGTTTTAACCGATCGCATTCTGCAGCTTATGGCGTATTAGCTTATCAAACGGCTTATCTAAAACAGTACTACCCTGCTGAATTTATGGCAGCGGTCTTAACCTCAGATATGAACAACACCGACAACGTTGTATTTTTTATCAATGACTGCCGTGAAAACTTTGGGCTAACCGTAGTCAATCCTTCGGTCAATCGCAGTGAATGGCATTTCGTTGCCGATACTCCGACCAATATCATCTATGGTCTTGGCGCTATCAAGGGCGTGGGTGAAGGCGCGGTAGAGTCTATCGTCGATGCACGCCGACGCGAAGGGCCGTTTAAAGACTTATATGACTTCTGCCGCCGCGTCGATATCAAAAAAGTCAATAAGCGCACGCTTGAAGCGTTGGTTAGCGCGGGCTGTTTTGACGACTTTGCCGCCACCCTACGCCCTGACTTGCCAGCCGATGAGGCTTACGAGATTCGCGGCGCGTTAATGAGTCAGCTGCCAAGCGCGGTACAGGCCGCTGAACAAGACCGTCAAAATCGCGAAATCGGTATGATGGATTTGTTTGGTGAAATGGATGGTGTGGTCGCAGCACCGCCGTTGGTTATGACACCAGAGCTCATTTGGGGTGATAAACACCGCCTAAAAGCTGAAAAAAACACATTAGGGCTGTACTTAACGGGACATCCAATCAATGAGTATTTGGATGAATTGAAACGTTATACCTCTGGCGCGCGTCTCGACAAGTTAACTGATACTGGCTATAACGGCAGCTGCTATTTCTCAGGGCTTATCATAGATATTGCCAACTTTGGTAATCGCAACGTGATTACCTTGGATGATGGCACATCGAGGCTTGAGGTTAGCTGCTATGCTGAGCGTTTTAATCGTGTCAAAGAGCAGTTAAAAATCGATGAAGTCGTCATCATCAAAGGCAGTATACGAGAGCGTGATGGCCGTTTGTTCGCACGTCTTGATAGTGCTATGAGTATGGTAGATGCCAGATTACGTTGGCTCAAAAAAATCAGTATCAAAGTTCACGGTAGTGATATTAATTTGCTCACACGTCTACAGCCCCTACTCAAATCGGCCCAAGCTGACATCATTCCCGAGCCGCGTCTGGCCTATAACCAAGAGCAAGACGAGCAAGGTAGCAACGGTAACAATACCTACGATCCTGCAATGGGTGGTAGCTTATATGATGAAAACGGCAATGATTTACTAGCATTAGAGAGCGACATGGGCCATGACGCAGCCAATCAAAATGGCATGTCAGCCAGTTATGCTAATAATGCTCTAAGTAATACTGACGCTTCTATCAATGATAATTGTTTGCCACTTGGCATAAGCATTTATGAGGTCTACGGCATCGCAAATGTCGGACTATCTGAGCACTGGCGCGTTTACCCAAATGACGATAACTTGCAGGCATTAAAAACTTTGGTCAGTGAAGATAACTTACATTTCCATTACAGCTAAGACGTACATTACGTTTTAAAAATTCATTATAGTAATCTTATTGCTTTAACTTTTATAAATTGGACAACCACCATGGATAACACGACAAATAATAATACGCTCGGACAAACTGATGAAGAAATTATCAATCATGAACAGTTCGAGGACATGCGTGACCTTCTTGAAGAAGACTTTGTTGATTTGATACAAGTGTATTTTACTGATAGTAAGCAAAGAGTTGCAGCGCTACGAGTTGCCCATCAAAAAGACGATAATGCCAATGGCTTTGAAACTGCTCATGCTTTAAAAGGTGCTAGCGCCAACTTGGGTGCGACTCAATTAGTCCGCCTTAGCAGCCAGTTACAAGAGTATTGCCGTGAGCGCCGTATCGATGAGCAAGCCGTTCTTATCGAAGAGATTGCCATTGCATTACACCGTGCTGAACAAGAAATCAATCAAAGACTGGGACAATAATGAGTAACGACGCTTCATTAGCAGTATCATCACATGCCCACACCGTAAGCGACTACCTTGATTGCCTGCAAGTGGTCATGGTCAATACGACTTTGCCCGCCAATATTGGTTCATCTGCCCGTGCGATGCATACGATGGGTTTATCTCGTTTGACAGTTGTCGACCCCAAACTACCGATTGATGAAACCAGCGTGTCTCATGCAGCAGGTGGCAATGATCTTTTGTCGTCCGCTTCAATTACACCTACTTTAGAGGCTGCTATCTCAGACTGTCAATTGGTATTTGCCGCTAGCAGTCGAAGCCGTCACTTACCTCGTCCTGTTGTGACACCTACGCAAGCCGCTAAGATTATGTTTGACTTTATCGATGCACAGACGGCTTTAAGTACAGGCGATGGTGATGTTGATAGCTCATCTGCCGTTACTTCTAGCAAACCAAATATCGCTATCTTATTTGGACGTGAAGATCGTGGATTGACCAATGAAGAATTGGCTTATGCCGATTATCATATTCAAATCGATGCCAATCCTGCTTACCCTGTATTAAATGTTGCATCAGCCGTGCAAGTCATCGCTAGCTTTATCTTCGCTTACGTTCAAACGCATACTCAGACAGTGGATAGTTTAGACTCGGATACAAGCACAGACGCCCAATCGACAATCAATGTGAATTTACGTCAGCAATGGGATGAACCTGCTATTAATCAACAGCAGCTACAACAGCTGACTCAGCGTACTACTGACCTTATGGTACAGCGAGGTTTAGCAAATAGTGAACATCTAAAGTCACTGCCATCACGCTTGTCTAGACTTGGGTCACGCCTACAGCTTGATCAAAAAGAATATCAGCTATTAAGCGCTTTGATTGCAAAACTATCAAAAGACTAAAATAAGTAATAGTTTGTTTGACAGCTTTTTACTATATTTTGCCGTATAAAGCTGTTATAACTTGCAGAAGCTTAGCGAAAATATATACTCCTGATTCTCTGAACTTTACGACCACAGATTATAGGTATCGCTGTTTTCACAAACGACACTCTACCGACGAATAAATAGGACGCTTTATGTCATTGCCATCCAAATTTTTCAAATCACTTATTACTATTAAGAACGATTTGAAAGAAGATATTGATGCAGTATTTACCCGAGATCCTGCGGCACGTAATAGTCTAGAAGTTGTCCTAACTTATCCAGGCATTCATGCGCTTGTTTTGCATCGCGGTGCGCACTGTCTTTGGAACAATGAACAAAAACTAGCCGCTCGCGTGGTCTCTTACGGCTCACGTATTATGACAGGTATCGAGATTCATCCTGCGGCTAAGATTGGTAAGCGCTTTTTTATCGATCATGGTGTCGGTGTCGTCATCGGTGAGACCGCTGAAATTGGTAACGATGTGACCTTATATCACGGTGTCACTTTAGGCGGTGTGTCTTGGAATAATGGCAAACGTCATCCAACGCTAGAAGACGGTGTGACAGTTGGTGCTGGTGCAAAAGTATTAGGGCCATTCACCGTCGGTAAAAATGCTAAAATCGGCTCAAATGCTGTAGTGGTCAAACCTGTACCAGCCGGTGCTACGATGGTCGGTAATGCGGCACGCATGATCTCAGATTATCACGATGAAAAAGGCAATCCAATCGCGACAAAAGTACAAGATACTAAGCAACAAGAGAAAGTTGACCACGCTGGCGAGAGTAAAGATCAGACCAAGGACACTAGCGCTACTACAAAACGCACCAATACTTTCCGTGCTTATGGGATCGACCCTCATTCACAAGATCCTGTCGCAGAAGCCTTTTCTAAGATGCTTGAGCATATTCAGCAATCAGAGAATCGCCTCGATCAATTGCAGTCAGCGATGTGCGATATTGATCCTAATTTTTGCAAAAAGGAATACGATAAACTTTGTCTAGAAGATTTGGATGTGATTGGTCGTGCTGATATGAATGAAGCAGATAGCGAGCAAAAGTGAGTACTAGAATTTTAGTAAAAAAAACAAAACTAAGGGAAGTACAATATATTGTACTTCCCTTAGTTTTATCTACCACAAAAACATCGGTTAAAATAAACAACTTTATTAACTATCTATCTATTACTTAACTTTCGCTTAAATATTATTCAAATGGTTAATAATTAGTTTCAGTCAGTTCTTCGATTCCTGCTTTCTCATGTTCTTTAAATGGATAACGATCTGCCATTACTACCCAATCAGACATTGGTTTAGATATAATATTATCGCTTAGGCTATTTTCTGTGTTGGCCAATCTAATCATCAAGATATCAATATCCATCGTCACTCGTCTCACCTGATTCGGCTCAGTCTGTCGACATCTATTACAGTCCCCTTCAAGGGTTTTAAAGGTTTGCTGTAGCTGCTGCAGGCTCATTGGAGTGTTCAATGTTAAATGGACACACTGATTGCTATAGTCGGGCTTTGGCTGTACCAAGGTTGCCGTAAAGTCAGGATTTTGAAACGCTGTAGACAATCGCATCTTACCTAACGCTGTCAAGCTCTTGCGAGCAAGCGGTAAATATTTTTCAGCTTGATAGTTGCTACCTAGCGCTAATACAACTTCTACCACAGGCTGCGTTTGCACAGTCTCAGGTACGCATTGTGTCAGTGTTCCCAAATCTGACTCAACTGATATTTTATGCATCATTAGCTTGGCTATCATCAACTTCTTTGGCAGCTAGCTCTTTGGTTGATGCTGGCGCATAGCGCGTTATTTGCACTCCTACTGCATCGGCCTGAGCAATGGCAGTGGGCTTAGCAACGCTCAGTGTTATTTTTTGACAGGCATATTTTGCAAATATCTTATCAGATATCTGACCAGCTAAATGCTCAAGCAGCTTTGCTTGTATTTCTTTGCACCACTTGCTCACATCATCGCAGACTTCTTTATAGCTCAGTGCATCGCTGACATCATCTGATATAGCAGCAGCGCTGATGTCCGTCTCCAGCGCGATGTCTATGAGTAACGGCTGAGTAATGGCTCGCTCCCAATCAAACACCCCTATCACGGCCTCAACTTTTAGACCTTTTATAAAAACCACGTCAGACTGAGTATGGAGCATGCCTTCTTCCTTGTTTGCTAATTTTTTATTCACATTTCTAATGTTTATTTAACCGACTGTAGAGCTTCTTCACGTTGGCGCGCTGCCTTCAACACTTTACTCGGACGATGTCGCCATAAGTCAATACTGAATAATAGCAGACCTAGCCAAATCAGACCAAAGACTGCCAAACGACTTAAATCAAATGGTTCTTTATAATAAAATACTGCCAAGAAGAAAATAAATGTCGGCGTCAGATAGTTCATAAAGCTAAGGATACTATAAGCAACGAGCTTAGTAGACTTATTAAATAACAAAAGCGGTATTAGCGTAATTGGGCCTGCAATCATAAGTAGCCAAATATTTGAGCTAAACCAAAAGCTCAACTGGCTACTGACCACATCCGATTGCCAAAACCACCAAAGGAAGATAGGAACGAGCATGGTAGTTTCGACAAACATCGCATCAACAGGCGTGAGCGGCGTTTGACGCTGAATCGTACCATAGGTACTGAAACTAAAGGCTAGCACAAGCGATAACCATGGTAGACTACCTATCATCACCACTTGAATGACCACAGATAACAGTGCAAACCCGATTGCGACCCACTGCAAGCGTCGCAAGCGCTCTTTGAACAAAATCATCGATAGTGCAACACCAACGAGCGGGCCAATAAAGTAGCCCAAACTGGCTTCAAGGATACGGTCATGATTGACCGCCCATACGTAAGTAAGCCAGTTAGTTGCAATGATAATACCTGATATAAAAGTTAATGCGATCCATCTTGGATTCTGCTTCAGCGTATTTATCCATTGCCAGCGTTTGGTCGCGACTACTACAATTAGCAAACACGCAAACGTCCAAATAATACGATGACCAATAACTTCTGTCGCGTTATAAGCAGCCAATTGCTTGAAATAAAGAGGAAAAGCGCCCCAAATACAGAAAGCGATGAGTGCAGTAATAATACCACTTCTCGTCGTTTTGATGGGAACTACGGGTTTTTTGACAACATTTTGGGTGGTCATAATACAATACAACGTGTTAGAGCAAAGCGCACTCTCACCTAATTCTGATTATTATTGTCGATTGAATAGTGAGAGCGCAGGGTTACTACAGTGAGATTATAAGGTAAAAAGCAATGTACTTATGCCAATAATGACACGAGTACATTGCTAACAATGTTAGATTAAATCTTTAATTAAGCGTTAATGGTGGTTTAGTGACTTACTCAGCACCAGTATCCACTTGGATAGACATACCGATTTGATTGGCAAGTTCAGCGAATCCTGGGAAGCTAGTATTAACCGTTTCAACCCCTTCAATAGTGATTTGCTTAGATGCACGCAGACTGGCTACAGAGAAGCTCATCGCAATACGATGATCATGATGCGAGATAATATGACCGCCACCAAACACAGGCTGACTATTATTTATGTCGCCATTTTCAGTAGCAGTGCCTTTGCCTTCAATAATCAAACCATCATCAGTAACAGTACAATCAATACCAAGCGTATGCAACCCTTCCGCCATCACAGCAATACGGTCTGATTCTTTAACACGCAACTCCTTGGCGCCAGTCAGCACTGTACGGCCTTGCGCACAACTAGCCGCGATGAATAGCACAGGAAACTCATCAATGGCCAGTGGTACGAGATGCTCTGGTATCTCAATACCGACTAGGTTTGAGCTGCGAATCGTAATATCAGCAACTGGTTCGCCGCCCACATGCGTCTCATTGCTTAGGCTAATATCCGCCTGCATAAGCTTTAAAATGTCAATAACACCAGTACGCGTAGGATTGATACCTACTTGCGTCAAGGTCAGCTCACTATTTTGACTGATGGCTGCTGCCACCATAAAAAACGCTGCAGATGAAATATCAGCAGGAACAGCGATATCGCCGCCTGTCAATGTACCACCACCAGTGACACTGATACGGTTGCCTTCTACGGTTACTGGATAACCAAAGGCCGATAACATACGCTCGGTGTGGTCACGGCTGACCTCAGGCTGTGTGACTGTTGTTGTACCCTCGCTCCACAGTCCTGCTAGTAACAAGCAAGATTTTACCTGAGCTGAAGAAACTGGCATATCATATTCATTACCTTGTAATGGCTTGCCAGCTGTATCACGACCAGTGATGCTAAGCGGTGCGGTACCACTATGACCAGTACTCTGTATAACCGCACCCATCGATCGTAGCGGTGCAGCCACACGCTCCATCGGGCGCTTATTTAAGCTCGTATCACCTGTCAATACGCTATCAAATGATTGTGCCGCCAAGATGCCAGATAGCAGACGCATACTGGTGCCAGAATTGCCCATATATAAAGGTGTTTTGCTAGGTTTAAGACCGTTCATTCCGACACCATGAATGGTTAACTTACCATTATCAGGACCTTCGATAGTCACACCCATATCACGGAATGCCTGCAGCGTCGCTAACGCATCTTCTCCTTCCAAAAACCCAGTAACGTTTGTCACGCCTGTGGCAAGACTACCGAGCATAATGCTGCGATGCGAGATAGATTTGTCACCAGGAATCGCGATGGTGCCAGAAACGGTATTGCTAGGGGTAATATTATAAGAAGCTGACATGGCAGAAGTATCCGTATAAGGGGTGCTGGCTAACATATGGCCAAAATGTCGCCGTGCGGCTTGCGCGCGGCCCAAAAGTCCCATCAGGGCAGTTGAATCTTTATCGATGATAAGCTGGCGCATTGTTTGTAAATAGACACCATACTCATCAAGGGCGCTGACAATCGCGCTTTGGTTGGCAAAAAATATATCATGCCACATTTTAGGGTCACTGGCGGCGATACGGGTAAAATCGCGAAACCCACCAGCGGCATAACGAAACATATCTAAATTATCATCATGGCTTGCCAATTGCTCAACCAAATTAAAGGCCAGCAGATGTGGCAAGTGACTGGTATGCGCTAATATACGATCATGGTGCTCAGCATCCATTGACATGACATTTGCACCTACTGATTCCCATAACAATCGCAACTTCGCAATAGAGGTTGGACTGGTTGTCGGTAATTCACAGATAATAACGCTATGATTGACAAATAAACTGGCGCGGCGAGCATGATACCCTGAATTTTCAGCCCCAGCAATTGGATGCGCTGGCACTAATCCTGTCGGCAGCGAGCCGAACACCGATTTAGCAGCATCAATGATATTGACCTTAGTACTACAGACATCCGTCATGATGCAATCACTGGTAAGCTGTCCATTATCCATCGCTTGTTTGATATCCACAAATACCGTTTGGACCGCTTGGACTGGCACTGCAATAATAATTAAATCACTACCATCAATAACGTCCTTTAGATTTGCACTACCTGCATCTAGTAGACCATGCTCAATAGCTTCTGTAATACTTGGCGCATGTCTATCGACTGCTACCAGTCGCTCACTTAAGCCATTATCTTTAATGGCTTGAGCAAAACTGGCACCAATCAGTCCAAGTCCAATCACACAGACTTGTTTAAATATAGGCGGCGTAGTATTTAGAAACGATTGAAGTTTATTATTTTTCTGACTACTCACGGCTTTTCTCGTTGGAAACACTAAAACATGGATAGGTCCAGTCTTAGTGTTATAAATTTTAATGGCTAATTCAGAACAGTTTTTAAATTAAAAAGCACTTATGGTTGCGTTTAGTCTTCAGTCAAAATAGAGCGCAAGGTATCAATCAAACGCAGATTGTCTTCAGCCACACCTACTGTAATACGCAGCCAGTTAGGTAGCCCATAAGCATCCAGTGGACGGACGATCACACCTTGTTCAAGTAGCGCCTGATGAATG
Source organism: Psychrobacter sp. AOP7-A1-24 (assembly GCF_052376235.1). NCBI lineage: Bacteria > Pseudomonadati > Pseudomonadota > Gammaproteobacteria > Moraxellales > Moraxellaceae > Psychrobacter > Psychrobacter sp. AOP7-A1-24. The sequence goes on from NZ_JBQSVM010000011.1 coordinate 40,493, forward strand.
GAAGTAGCAGTTATGTCTTCCATCTCAACCTGCACCTCGACCATAATAAAATTGGCATGCGACTTCACAAAGCCCAGCCCTAGCGCGTCGAACTGCTTTTCTAGCCAGCGCATTTGCTCGTCATTTATTAGGCGAGTTTTTTCGATAAAGTCTTGATCAGCCAGTGCAGCGGCAGCGGCGGCTAAACCAACACGGCTAACGTTAAATGGCTGACGAATGCGGTTTAGTAAATCCGCCACTGCCACCGAGCTTAGGGCATAACCTACGCGCAAACCTGCCAGCCCATAGGCTTTGGAAAAAGTGCGCACAATAATGACATTGTCAAACTCGTCTAATAGCGCACGATTATTACTTTCAGGACTATACTCGATATAGGCTTCATCTAATACTACCAAGACTGAGCTTGGTACACTGGCAACGAACTGGCGTAGCTCTTTTTGCTCTAGCTGCGTACCCGTTGGATTGTTTGGATTGGCGATAAAGACAATTTTGGTGTTCGGATTGTCTTGCACCGCTTGACTCATGGCTTTTAGGTTGTGACCAAAGCGCTGAGCAGGCACTTCGATATCTATCGCACCTTGCATCTTCGCTAGCATCGAATATACCACAAAGGCATACTGACTATAGACGATAGCATCACCCTTACCCACAAAACTACGCGCTAGAATGTCAAGCAAATCATCAGAGCCATTACCCAAGGTAATTTGATTAGCACTGACATCGTTAAAGTCAGCCAGCGCTTGCTTTAGATAGTAACCATTGCCATCAGGATAACGCGACAACTGCCCTAGCTGCTCAGTCACTGCTAATGTCACTCGTGGTGAGCATCCCATTGGATTTTCATTACTAGCCAGCTTTACCACATCTGAGACACCATACTCACGTGTCAGCTCCTCAATTGGCTTACCTGTTTGATAAGGTGCCAATGCCAAAATACTGTCGTACGCTGGTGTTAACGGCAATAGATCTGACGCGGTCAATTGAGTAGTCTGCATAGTTTATCCTTAGATGCTATCTGTAAATGCTTTTCGTGGATAATATTTCTAAAAGCTAAGACCCATCTATTATGTATGAATACCTGTGAGTAAGCCTATAATCGTCTATAGGACAGCTTTTGGATATGAGCCCAATATGCGTAAATCTTTGACTAATGGACGAATATCATTGATGGCGGCACTAACGTTTGGATCATTAACATGACCATTCATGTCAATAAAGAATACGTAGGCCCATTTATTAGGACGCTCAGGACGCGTCTCAATACTGGTCATTGAGACGCCGTGATATGACAAAGGTTTCAATATTTCGATCAGTGCGCCTGCTTTATCATGAGCTGAAACGACGATCGAGGTTTTGTCTTGACCAGATGGCGCAATCGCCTCATGACCGATAATAAGGAAACGCGTGGTATTACTTGGGTTGTCTTCGATATTTGAGTAAAGCTTATGTAGATCGTATTCTGCAGCAGCAACGTCACCTGCAATCGCAGCTGAGTGCCATTCGTTTTTGAGACGGCGAGCAGCTTCACCATTGCTCGATACGGCAACACGTTCAACATTAGGGAAGTTTACATCTAGCCAATGACGGCACTGAGCAAGCGACTGCTGATGCGAATAAATACGGCTTAAGCCGTCAATTTTGGTATGTTCAGCAACCAAGAAGTTTTGATGGATTGGCAGCTCAACTTCACCAATGATCTTTAAGGTAGAAGATAAGAAGCCATCTAGAGTATGGTTGACGACACCTTCTGAAGAGTTTTCAACAGGGACCACGCCATACATCGCTGTACCGGCTTCAACTTCGCGGAACACATCTGTAATGGTAGTCATTGGTACGGTATCAGCTGCTTTACCAAAGTGCTTTAGCGCAGCGGCATGCGTAAAGGTACCAATAGGACCCAAAAAGGCAATACGCTGCGGTGCTTCTAAATCCAAGCATACTGACATGATTTCACGGAATAGGCGCGCCATTTTTTCATCAGCGATTGGACCTGCATTGCGTTCCATGACTGCTTTTAGTACCTGCGCCTCACGCTCAGGACGATAAAAGATAGGATTGCTACTGTCATCAGCGGCAGTATGATTTTTCTTGACCATCGCTACTTGCTGAGCCAGCTTTGCACGGTTATTGATTAACGTTTGGATTTCACAGTCTACTGCGTCAATATTTTGGCGAATATTGTCTAAAAACTCTTTTTCAGTTGCGATATCGCTAGCGCCTGTAGTGGTTTGATTTAGATTATCCATTGTTTGCTCTGGTGACTGCTCGCTCATTACCGCCCATCCTTTTTAGATTTTATCGCTGATCGCTGTTAGATATTACTGTTATTCAAATATTGTTGTTACTTAGGTAGCATCATTGCCAAATCTCACTGTTTTTCAGTTAAAGAGTGATGATAGAAACCCTATCCAAAATTGAGCTTAAAATAGTCTATCAAAAACACCTTATACTGCTAACGCTATTTGGCGTTAATGCTATATTTACTGCCAAATACAGCAGCTTGATACATAGTCGGCTCTACTATAGCAAAAACTGAGGTCAGTGCCCATTCGTAAATGCGTATAAATATACTAATTGTTATTAATATTAGCAAAGTTAAGCCAAATAACAGCGACGTATAGCACAACTATGAGGCAACACTGGCTCAAAACTGTGTTACAGTCTCAGTTCAGCTCCCTACCCGTTATATATAAGAGGAGCATCATGTGATTAATAAGAAAAAGGATACCTGATGAGCGCATTACAACAGCTACGCACTATGACTACCATTGTTGCTGACACTGGTGACCTTGCCGCTATTGCCCGTTTAAAACCTATCGATGCGACCACCAACCCAAGCCTTATCACTAAGGCCATGACTCATCCTGATAACCAGGGCATGCTGTCAGAAGCGATGAGTCGTCATAATGGTGACGTTGATGCCGTGATCGATGCGCTGACCGTTCAAGTCGGCTGTGATATTTTGGCGCTGATCGAAGGCCGAGTCTCTACCGAAGTCGACGCTCGTCTATCTTACGATACTCAAGCGACGATAGATAAGGCACTGGCCTTTATGGATGCTTACCAAAAAGCTGGCGTCGACTCAGAAAGAGTATTGATCAAAATGGCGGCGACTTGGCAAGGTATCGAGGCGGCGCGCTATCTTGAGACCCAAAACATTCACTGTAACCTAACCCTACTGTTCGGACAACATCAAGCAATTGCCTGTGCAGATGCTGGCGTAACCCTAATATCGCCTTTTGTTGGACGTATTTTAGATTGGCAAAAACGCCAGCAAAGCCGTCAACACGTACCAGCCTCTGACGACATGGGCGTGCAGTCAGTCAAGCTCATTTATCAGTACTACAAGCAGCACGGTTACCAGACGCAAGTAATGGGCGCTAGTTTCCGCTCTACCGAGCAAATTCTAGCATTGGCAGGTTGTGATTTATTGACCATAGCTCCTAATCTCATTGACGAGCTGGCGGCTATGGACACTGAAGTAACTCGCCAACTGTCTCCAAGCATGTCAATGGATATGAAGGCGATGACTCAAGTGAGCTTAACGCACGAAGAGTTTAGCGCTGCATATCAGCAAGATAAGGTTACGCAAGACTTATTACCTAAAGGCATTGATGGCTTTATCGGAGCGCGTGACGAGCTAGCTAAGACATTAGCAGCCATCCGCGGGTAATAATTCACACACAACGGATACTGGGCTGGCACAAAAGATATTTGCCTGCTAATAGTAAGTTGGCTATCATTACCTACTTCAAATGACAAGAAGCAAGGCTTAAGTATGAAACGGCTATCAATATTATTGGCAGGCAGTGCTTTAGCGATCAGCGCCCAGGCGGTCAACTGGGCAGAGGTGTCCGAGAGCAGCTCTGGATCAATTTTTAGTATAGATTTGGATTCTATTGAAAGCTCTGACATCCGTATCATAGATGAAAAAGACGTCGAAAATATCACAGTATCTGTTCTCAGAACCTATCCTAAAGACAAAGATACTAAAACCGATGACTCGCAAGAAGAAAAAAGCAGTATTGACCATAGTGAGCAACAACTACTGATTTCGTGTAAAGACGCCAGTTACTACAGACGAGCCTTTGTTAACTACGATGCCGAAGGCAAAGTAACCAAATCATGGCAATCAGAAAAGCCAATATTGACCACAAAAGATTTTAAAACCACCACACCAAAGACAGTCGGTCGCACAGTGATAGAGCAGTCTTGTACAGCCTACGAGCAGAGTGAAGAGCAATAAATATAGCCTACTCAACACACATTTAAAAAAGCGCCCTGATTATATGTCAGGGCGCTTTTTTATCGTAAGAAATGTTTAAAGCAGTCAAAAAATATAGTGGTTCACTCTAAGCTTTTAATACCGTATAAACAGGTACTGGGAACTCGCCATGCAAATCGACCAAGTCCAATAACACTAGCGCACCAACCACAGTATGATCAGCTGATTGACACAACTCATAAGCAGTGGTCAACGTACCACCAGTCGCCAAAATATCATCAACTAATAGTACACGTTCAGGCGGTAGATTGTTTTGCATCTCAAGCGTGTCTTTACCATATTCCAATGCATAAGCCTTATTGGCAACAGGTGGTGGCAGCTTACCTGGTTTGCGTAGCAAAATCATTCCTTTGCCCAAGCGACCTGCTAGCATACTGGCAAATACAAAGCCGCGCGCTTCTACCGCACCCAGACAATCCACTTCATCCATAAGACCTTCTGGCAAGGCAGCAAGCAGCGCATCGATAACAGCATCAACATGACTGCGCAGTAACGGAGTAATGTCATAAAAATCAATGCCAGCTTTCGGAAAGTCTGGTACTGTGCGAATAATCTGCCAAAACGGATGGTCAGTATTAAGCACATGAGACGTCTCATGGTCGGTGGCGGATGTGGCGGCGGCATTGGTACTCATGATGACCCTTAGCTTATGTATTTAGGTGGTTTAGTTAGTTTAGATAAGACAACAACTGAATGACATATCAGCGATAAATGCTGAGCATTACGGTGAATTTAGCGGCAATTATTATAGCATAATTGGTTTCGTATGATGGGCTGGCGTCTGGGCTTGTTATTAGGCGCTAATAAAGGAACGTATGTGATTGACTTGATAAAAGAAAAGTCATCTCAATATACAAGTGTAAACTTAACTATGAAAACTGCGGTTATATGCTAAACTACGTGCGTTTTTGCAGTCTAATATAATAGCTGTAAGGTTAAAAATGAGCGTTTGTAGCACGCTACAACTGTAATGATCGATAGGACTATTTATGAAACGTTATGAATGTATTGTCTGCGGCTGGATATATGATGAAGCGCTTGGCTGCCCAGAAGAAGGCATCGCACCTGGTACTAAGTGGGAAGACATCCCTGATGACTGGACTTGCCCTGAGTGCGGCGTCGGCAAACTTGATTTTGAGATGCTTGAGCTGTAGTAGATGACTCTCTAATTAGGACACTTCATGACAAAATCAAATGACATCAATAGTGCCAAATTGCCTGAAACGCTAGATAGCAATCTAGAAGAGCATCTGAATAACTACCCTACTCCTGAGTGGCTCAGACTTGGGGAGCATCAATGGCGCGACTCTGACTTGAGTAAGCATCTTTACCAAGCGATGATTGACATCGGTGATGGTATTGAGTTGTGCGTCGAAGCTGGCGGCAATCCTAATAACCCGCCACTGCTGATGATTATGGGGCTAGGCTCACAGATGGTATTTTGGCCAGACAATTTTATTAAGCGCTTTATCGATGCTGGTTTTTTTGTGATTCGTTTTGATAATCGTGATATTGGCTTGTCCTCTAAAGTACAGATAGAAGGGCTGCCGCGTATTAGCCAGCTCAAGATGATGTTACGTCTACAAACTGGATTGTCTAATAAAAGCACACAGGTCGCTTATAACTTGACTGACATGGCTGAAGACACCGTACGTTTAATTAAAGCACTCAAACTCGGTAAGACACATCTGCTTGGTGCCTCTATGGGTGGGATGATTGCACAAATCGTAGCAGCACGTTATCCAAGTCTGGTGCAGCGGATGGCGCTTATGTTTACCACGACCAATCGTGCGTTTTTAAAGCCGCCTAAACCCAAACAGCTATACACCCTTATCAACCGTCCAGAGAGTCATTCTGAACGTGATATCGTGCGTCACAGTGTTTGGTTCATGAAGACGGTCGGCACACCAGGCCATGTCAATGTGCGTATGGTGCGTGAAATTGCTAAGATTCGCTATCAGCGCAATTTCCACCCGCTTGGTACGGTACAGCAGCTCAATGCTATCTTGGCATCAGGCTCTATCAGCCGATTTAGTAAACAAGTCAAAGCACCAACGATTGTATTACATGGTAGCGCTGATGGATTAATACCTGCCTCGCAAGGTCGAGTCGTTGCCAAAACTATTCCTAATGCCACCTTCCATCTCATCGAAGGTATGGCACATGATATTCCAGAATATTATCAGCCATATATGGTCGATTTGATTAGTAATCATTTATCAGGCAAATAGCTTTAAAAATTAGGTTCGTAAAATCTTAGCGTTGTAAAAAAGAGTGTAAAACCTATTGCTAACTTGTAGGCTTTACACTCTTTTTGATTATTTTTTCAATCTGGGGAATTGCATCAATCACAAGCCACGCCAGCCCCTTCCTTATCAATACACATCTTATTTCCATTCTTCAGGTTACCAATCCACGCCTTACCATCTGTAAATACAAAAGATGGCTTACCTTGATAGCTATCGTTAGCGTTAACACCGCTATTAGCAAAGCGAAAAGGAATCACCAGCTCACCGCCTAAGTTGACAAAACCCCACTCTTCACCGATACGCACGCCAGCATATCCCTCAGAGAACGGACGTACTTCATCAAATGAGTACGTAATCATAATGACATCATTATCATCGACGAAACCCCATTTACCATCCTGCTGACGCGATTGAAGCGTCGTAAAGCGCGTTGGTGCAGACTGTGATGCTGCGCTAGATTGATTCACTGCCTGAGTATCATTCTTTGCATTTGGGTCACTCACTGCATTGCCATTTTTATCCACCCAACTGGTTACACGGCCTTTGCGCATACGCGCCACCCCATTACGATAATTATCGATATCATCAATCGCTGCCGAAAAAGAGACAACGGTACTGTTGGCTGTATTGATCACACCATAGCTACCATCTTTTTTTACCACAATACGCCCATTCGATACAGGCCGTGCCCATCCTTGACTCTCTGTCAATATATCGTATATGGCTGGTACGACTTCACGGCCCTGCATATTAAGATAACCAACTCGATTGTTACGCGTTACAGGTAACAGACCGCCCGATAGTTTATCGGCACCGACCTTTTGATAACGCAATAAATCAACAGCTCGTTTCCCCTTTTTGTCAATTAACGCCACTGGTGCACCATAGTCTTTGATCGCCAAAAAGTAATGACTACTGGATGTGCAGGACACGTTTTTGTAATAACTTTTTGGGATTTTACAACTGGCAGCTTGGGCGCTAGGCATCAGAAGCAATGTGCTGGATAGAACCGTCACAATAAAACTGTATTGCGATATTTTTGGTAATAAATCAAACAATGTATGTGGCTGTTTTTTTGATAGCAATCGTTGAAGCATAAATAAACCTAGACAAATGATATGTAGATTGTTTGGTATAACAAATGAGACGTTAAGTACATTGAATAAACGTTGCATTATATCGTCAATTCACTATACATGTGTTGCAACGTTAGTGTCGCTTAGAATGCTACACACATACCATCTCTATAAAGAGATCATTTGCATACTTTATTCTTCTTTAAGTACTCATACACTGATGCTTTGATACAAATAGTTTGATATAACTGCCTTTATTTAACGATTATAAGTTAATTAAAAAGTTAGCTATATCAATCACCTTGGCTACCACCTCCCTTCTAGCATGCCCAGCAATTTCTTTCACAGCGATAGTTTCTTCATTCACCATAATAAATTATGATTTTGCCATTTCATTTCACGCTCAAAACCACGACAATATAGCTTCATGTCAACATAAGTTCTGACATAGACCAATGATAATAAGAATGCTGTTATTCAAAATAATACTATAAGGACAAATTATGGCTATTGCTTCAACGCGATCTGCACCTATTGGCTTAGTCATTGGTTGTATCATTTTTGGATTGGGCAGTTTGATTGTCGCTCACGTCGATATTGGCGGATGGGCCATGTCATTTTGGCGATTGGCTGTTTCGGGTATTGTATTTGCTATATTGGCTAAGATAATGGGCCAACGTATGCCCAAATCAAGACGCGCCATTTGTTATGCGCTACTATCGGGGGCGTTTTTAGGATTAGATTTGGCGTTGTGGCATGAGAGTATTTATGCGGTTGGGCCTGGTATTTCGACGCTACTTAACAGTCTGCAAATATTCTTCTTGGCCGCGATTGGATTTTTGTATTTCAATGAGCGCCAGTCTATCGTGCAGCTTATTAGCTTATTTTTAGCCATGATAGGCGTGGCGATGATAGGCAGCCCTGAATTTGCACATAACACCGCTGCGACTTGGGGGTTTGTCACTGGTCTTGTATCAGGAGCGATGCTGGCTGCATCCATGACATTTATCCGTAAAACGCATGACACTGAACCGACGCCTATATTTATGCTGATGCAGCTGATCAGTGTTGGCGGCGTCTTAGCCATGATTATACCGATGTTTGTCTTTGATACAGGCAATATCCTACCAAACACATGGTCTGAGATTGGCTGGGTGCTTATCTATGGTACGGTGATGCAATGTCTGGCGTGGGGATTGATTGCCTACTCTATCCCTAAGCTTTCGTTGGCATTGACCGGATTATTGTTATTGTCAGAGCCTATTGCAGCATTAGTCATTGACTATAGCTGGCTGGACAAGCCGATTAATACTTTACAGTGGAGTGGCGCACTATTAACGATGCTTGCTATTTATTTAGGCTCACTTAAACCAAAACCACGTGCGCTTCGCCGCTATCGGTTTTTTTCCAGATTCTATAAGCGAGACTACAAATAATTCCGACACTGTTATCCGTTACTATTGCTGTTCAAAACTGCTAATAAAAAGCGTCCATACTATTGATAGTATGGACGCTTTTTATTAGAGGAGATATATTTTGGCTGCTTTTACTCGATAAATTCAAGCTTTAATCTCATAGAATTTATTTAACCTCAGAACTTTTATTAAACAACGCGTTCAACACGATAGCCGCTAAAGTAGCCGTACCAATACCGCCTAAATCAAAACCGCCTAAGTGCAAGCTAAAGTTACCAGTGCCCATAATGACAGTGACTGCCGCGATGATTAGATTGCTGTTTTTACTAAAATCAATATGGCTATCGATCCAGATTTTTATCCCAGCAACAGTGATAAGACCGAAGACAACAATAGAAGCACCGCCCAGTAGAGCCGCTGGTATAGTCTGAATGATAGCACCAAACTTTGGTGAAAGTCCCAGTATGATAGCCACCAAACCTGCTACGACAAATATCGTCGTGCTATAGACTTTGGTGACAGCCATGACGCCAATATTTTCGGCATAAGTGGTAACACCTGTACCACCAAACCCTGCTGAAAAAGTCGTTGCCAAACCATCGGCCAAAAATGCTCGGCCCATATAAGGCGTCACACGAGACTTGGTCATACCCTCTACTGCTTTAAAATGCCCTAGGTTCTCAGCGACCAAAATAAAGGCTACAGGCGCAATTAGGATAATGGCGCTCATCTCAAAGCGCGGAGTATGGATGCTCGGTAGTCCAAACCATGAAGCGGCGGCTACCGTGCTAAAGTCAATCGCTGTACCAAAGCCTAAAACATTGGTCATGACAAAATAAGCAACGTACGACAACACTAGACCAACGAGTAACAATAAACGACGTAACATACCACGAGTAAATACCGCCACTCCACTAATGAGCAATACGGTCAAAGTCGCCATCCAAGCATCAAACTGATTGGTAGACACACCTTGAATGGTTACTGGCGCCAAGTTAAGACCGATAATCATGACAATCGCACCTGTCACGATCGGCGGCATCAAACGCTCAATCCAACCTGTACCCGTTTTCATCACTAGCAGACCAATCAATGCATAAATAATTCCGCAGGCCATAATACCGCCTAGCGCAACGTTTAGGTTGTCATTGAAACCTGCACCTGCATAAGCGGTCACCGCGATGACTGGACCAATAAAAGCAAAGCTTGATCCCAAGTAGCTCGGCATGCGCCCACCGGTAATCATAAAGAACATTACCGTACAGATACCAGACATCAAGATGGCTAAGTTAGGATCGAACCCCATTAATAGAGGCGCAAGAACGGTTGCACCAAACATCGCAAATGTATGCTGTATACCGAGCAATACACTCTTTGACGGGGGTAAATAGTCATTGATGCCGACTGGGTCCCGGTCTAAGTCGCCCTTATAAGGACGCCATGTCGGAAACCAACGGCCATTTTCAAAGTCTGGATTGTGCGGATAATTGATAGCTGCTGAATCAATGCCTGCAGATTCTAGGGAATTTTGAGTCGATAGATCTTGAGCACTATTGTCTGAAGCTGATGAAGGGTCTTTTTGAGATGCCATGCGCGCTTGTCCTATGTGAGCTAAGCTAAAGTAATAGGCTAGAATAACTGATAAAATAAGTACATCAATAAATAGCAGAACCTTAAGTTCTTCTATCTATAATATGTCATCCCAATTCATTCATTTATGTTGTAATATGACAAACCAAAAGTATTATTTGGTATGATAACTATATCTCGCTAAATGTATGAACCCGAATACGTCTGACTAAAAAACTCAGTCTTTCTTAATTCGTCTTATTTTACGATGATAACCAACTTACAGGATGTTACATAGTTGTTGACTGCGAGCATGATAACGGAGTTTCAAAATAAATAAAAGTTATTATTCAACTGCTCTCTGTGCTCATTTACCTTACTACCTTTATAAATAGTGTCTCGCGCCCACCTGCCAACGGTGACTAGGCGTGATGGCTGTTTATTATATTTTTCACACAAGTGCCCAATGCAATAAATAAAATATGCTAAAGCACTTAAAATTTTTGGTGACTTATTATGATTAGTGTTTTTGACTTATTTAAAATCGGCGTCGGCCCATCCAGTTCGCATACAGTCGGACCGATGGTAGCTGCAAACTTGTTTTTGACCTCACTAATTGAGCAGATAGAACTAACTGCCGTTAAGACCATTGAAATTGAGCTGTATGGCTCGTTGGCAGCGACCGGCAAAGGTCATGCAACAGATACTGCTATTTTATTAGGACTGCTTGGACATACGCCTAGCACGATAGACACACGTTTGACCAGTAGCTACCTATCCCCTATTTTTTCTGACAAAATTCTCAATGTATCAGGTACGCATACGATTGATTTTAATACAGAACAAGATATCTACTGGTATGACGATACTGTGCTGCCTTATCACCCTAATGCATTGACATTACGCGCTATCTCGGCTGAAGGCGCTCGCTATCAGCAGACTTATTATTCAGTCGGTGGCGGCTTTGTCATTAATGAAGAAGATGCGACTAACCCTGACGAAGATCATGCTAGCCCAACCATCGATAGAGTTCCCTACCCGTTCAATAACGCAGCAGAGCTACTAGAGCAGTGTCGTGAACATGACTTGAGCATCAGCGAATTGGTATTAGCAAACGAATGTCATTTTCATACAAAAGAAGAAGTGTTTGCTTACCTAGATAGCATTTGGGAAGTGATGCAAGATTGCGTCAAACAAGGCTGTGAAAACGGTGGTATCTTGCCAGGCGGTTTAGATGTAAAGCGCCGTGCTCAAGATTTGCATACGCAGCTGTGTGCTGAAAAAGATCAGCCTATCACCAAGGATGACAAATTAGCCGCTATGGACTGGGTCGATTTGTACGCGCTTGCTGTCAATGAAGAAAATGCCAATGGTGGTAAAGTAGTCACGGCTCCAACCAACGGCGCAGCAGGTATCATTCCTGCAGTACTCCATTACTATCGTGACTTTTTGCCTAACTACAGCCAAGATGGTGTTCGTAAATTTTTGCTAAACGCTACTGCTATCGGTAGCCTTATCAAGCAAAATGCCTCAATTTCTGGTGCTGAAGTTGGTTGCCAAGGTGAGGTGGGTTCTGCATGCGCGATGGCAGGCTCTGCACTAGCAGAAATTATGAATGGTACACCGGCTAAATGCCTAAATGCGGCAGAGATTGGCATCGAACATAACCTAGGTCTTACTTGTGATCCTATTGGCGGTTTGGTCCAAGTACCGTGTATCGAACGTAATGCAATGGGTGCGGTCAAAGCCATTAATGCAGCACGCTTAGCCTGCAGAGGTAACGGTCAGCATTTCGTATCTCTAGACAAAGCGATAGAGACCATGAAGCAGACAGGTGCAGATATGTCTGACAAATATAAAGAAACAGCACGTGGCGGTCTGGCTGTCTATGCCGATAATAGAATCCCTACGGCAACGCGCGGCGTTAGTGTCAATTACAGTCAGTGTTAATTGCATTTTTTGGAAAATAGCTTAGTAACAACAAAAAGGCCTCTAACGAGTTAGAGGCCTTTTTGTTGTTACTAGTTTCGATACATATCAGTGTCAAAATTATTCAGCAGTTTTTGATACCACTTCGTTTAGAATCCATACTGGCTGTACTACATTAGAGCCTTCTGCTGTCATTGCTTCTTGGCGTACGTCTAGAACATAACGGTAATTCGGCTCATAAGTAAAACCTTGAATATTACCATTTAACGTAGAGAAGTTTTTCTGATAGGTCTGACGGTATTGTAAGCACTGTGATTCAACCATGCTGCCATCAGTAGCAGTCAAGTCACATACTGCTTTGCGTGGTGCAACTTCTACTTCGAAACTTGGGATGTTTACTACCTTGACGTTCATTGGTTGTCCTTCAACAACCATAGTGCGCTCGTTATCCATACCCATAGTAGAGCAACCAGAAAGTGCAAAAGTCGTCATCAATGCTGCAAGTGCTAATTTTTTCATTATTCAATCCTCAGATAATTGTTATTGCTTATTTATTACTAGTTCGCTGTTGTCTAAACAAGCTTATTATTTTTAACACCTTATCTCACTTTGGTTAAAGCTAATAAGGCTGTTTGCTATTTACTGAGACCAGTATAGGTCGTAATTTGTCTTGCTCTCTATGACTGCTTTGTAAAGTAACGTCAGCTTTTGCAACTGATGTTAATAAAGCGTATTAAATAACAGAGTGATTTGCTACTGAGCAGATGTTTGACATTAAAAAGCCAGAACAATATTTGTTCTGGCTCTTATATAACTACGTAAACTTTGTATTATTAAAAATTACTAGCTACGATAATCAGCGTTTATTTTGACGTAATCATATGATAAATCGCAGGTATAGACAGTATCGCTCGCATCACCACGTGCAAGGTCGATATGTATGGTAATTTCAGGTCGACTCATAACGGTCTTGCCCGCCTCTTCTGTATAATCAGGTGCGACACCGCCATTTTGGCAAATCATCACTTCATCCAAGTACACATCGACTCGCTCTGTGTCTAGGTCTTCGATACCAGCATAACCCACTGCTGCTAATATACGTCCCCAGTTAGCATCACTGGCAAAAAATGCCGTTTTTACTAAGGGCGAATGTGCGACTGCATAAGCCACATCGCAGCATTCTTGCGTGATTTGACCGCCAGTCACCTTGACCGTCATGAATTTGGTCGCGCCTTCGCCATCACGTACAATCAATTGTGCTAAACGAACAAACACGTCGGCTAATGCGTCAAATACTGGCTGATAATGTGGATGCTCTGGGCTGTCGATCATATCTGAGCTAGCAGCACCTGTTGCAATCAACACACAACAATCATTAGTTGAGGTGTCACCATCAACAGTAATACGGTTGAAAGACTGCTCGTTGATAGCGCTTAGCATCTCTTGCAGTAGATCAGCAGCGATATTAGCATCTGTCGCCACATAGCCCAGCATCGTCGCCATATTTGGGCGTATCATTCCTGAACCTTTAGACATACCAGTGATGTGATAGTTAGTACCTGCTACATCAATTTTTTGGCTGGATAATTTGGGAATAGTATCCGTCGTACGAATGCCATTAGCAGCAGCCAGCCAGCTATCAGTCGCTAGATTAGCCAATGCATCATCTAGACCTGCAATGACCGCATCACTATTTAATGGTTCACCAATCACGCCAGTGGAAAAAGGCAATATCGTATTGGTATCTACATCAGCCTTTTCAGCCAATGCTGTACAGATATCAATAGCACGGCGTTTGCCATCAGCACCCGTACCTGCATTTGCATTACCTGTATTAGTAATTAAATAGCGCGGACTGACCTTAGCAAAGTGCTCACGCAATACTCGCACTGGCGCGGCGCAAAAGGTATTTTTAGTAGTGACAACCGCAGTAGTGGCTTTATCAGATATTTCGATGACGACTAGATCATCGCGGTCTTTATAACGAACACCTGCCGCTGTAGCACTGAGCTTAATGCCCTCGATAGGATAGATAACATCAGGTACTGATACATTTCCAACAGCCATAATAAAATCCTTATTTCTCAATTTTTATCGTTATTAACGGAATACGAAGTGATAAATAGTACAGTCCATTTCAAAACTATTCAGATACCAAAAGAACTGGCTTCAGCTCTATAACTAGTAAACTGAGCAAGCTGATTGTCGTACCTAGTTTACATAAGATTGACCATATAGGTATCACGGTATATGAGTATTACGCTTTATTTAAGTCAAATGCTGACCAAATCGGTGCATGATCAGACGGTTTTTCCATAGCACGAAGCTCATAACTGATACCAGCATCGATACATTTACCAATTAGGTCTGATGTACATAGAATATGGTCAATACGCAAACCGCGCTTAGGTTCATCATTGAAGCCGCGACTGCGATAATCAAACCAACTGTATAACTCGGCGCTTTCTGGATAGTGAAGTCGGTAAGTATCTGTCAGCTCACGTGACATCAATGCTGAGTACCATTCGCGCTCTTCTGGCAAAAATGAGGTTTTTCTATTTTTTAACCAGCGTTTGGCATTAACTTCTCCAATACCAATATCGATATCTTCTGGTGCAATATTCATATCACCCATGACAATAATCGAACGGCCTTCCGCTTTTAACGTATCAATATAAGCAATCAAATTGGCATAATAAGCGCGCTTCATCGGAAATTTGGTCGGGTGATCTTGGCTCTCTCCTTGCGGGAAATAACCATTGAGTACATCCACTTCACGACCTTCAAACTCATAGCGTGCATGAATAAAGCGCTTTTGGGCTTCTTCATCTTCGCCAGGGAAACCTTTTTGTACAAACACAGGTGCAGCTTTTGATAATAGTGCAACGCCGTAATGCCCTTTTTGTCCAAAATACTCTACGTGGTAGCCTAGGCTTTCGATATTGCCAAGCGGAAACTGATCATCATGAACCTTGGTTTCTTGTAGGCCCATGACATCAGGATCGATTACCTCGCGCACCGCCTCAAGCTGATGCTGACGTGCACGGATACCATTGATGTTAAAACTGACAAAACGGGTCATAAACTGTCCTATACTGATTGGTTAGAATATAGCGCTCATATAAGAAGGTGAAATATAAACGACTATGATAACAAATGTAAGCGGCTCTAGCGGTTGCGCGGCCTGATATCTTGAGCTAGAGTAACTCTTATTATAAGCACTATCTATTATTGGTCTATCTGAAACACTTTTATTCAACAAAATTTATCAAAAATATCGAGCATCGCTATGACAACAACTGAGCAAAAAAATAAAACATCAGCCCTAAATAATGATATCAAACCGTTATTTGCTAAAGACTACAACGTCTATATTAACCATACTGATGCTGGCGGTATAGTCTATCACGCCAATCATTTGGTATTTTTTGAAAACTGTCGACGCGACTGGTTTACTGAACTAGGTTTAAATGGGTATTTTTTGCAAACTGACAGCGGTGACGTGCAGCATTTTGTCGTGAGTCAGGCAGACTTACAATACAAAAGAGCGATTCTGTTAGATGAGGTGATTAGTGTACGTATTGATAAAGTTGAGCTAAAACCTGCCAGCATTATATTTTATCAAAGCATTCATCGCCACTTACCAAATCATGGATCTACCGAAACAGACAACAGTCAGCTACTAAGCAGCACCAAAATCGTTATTGCTTGCGTGCAAAACCTTGTCAAACCAGAGCCAATGGCTGATGACAAAATAGACGGTGAATCAGACAATGCAATGACTACTATACCAATGCGTCCTATTCGTGTACCGAAAAAACTGCACGATAAGATCAAACAGGCCATCGATGAGCAAGTAAATGGTTAACAGTGAAACGCTATGAGTCTGGATACGGATAGAGTGTTACTTAAATTTGATCATCTATGGGTACATAGCAGACGAACGATAAGTACTCATAGCATCAAGAATAGCAAAGAAGCCTCGAATAAAACTTCTATACCGTCTAGCATTTATCAAAAGTGGACAAATAAACTAGCCACAAACACATCACTGGATAAAGAACTACCAACTCATGATCGAGCGCTAATAAGAGGGGCAAGTGGCGCACTATTGTCAGGACAAGTCACTGTTTTGACTGGCGCATCTGGTAGCGGTAAATCAGTACTGCTGCGAGTATTAGCAGGATTATTACCATTGAACAGCGGCACTGTTCGTTTGCACGGTGATGATAAGCTGAGTAATACTTATCGCGATATTCATGAGACTGCACCTGTACTGTGGCGCAAGCACGTTGCCCTACTCGCTCAGCATCCGCAGTTGTTGGACGGTAGTGTCCTTGAAAACTTAAAAATGCCTTATCAATTGCGTGCTCATCAGTCGCAAACTTTTGATAGAGACTGGCATATTGCTCAGCTTGAGCATTTGGATAGAAACGCAGATTTTTTGCAACAAGACTCTAAGCATTTATCTGGTGGCGAGCGCCAACTGGTCAATACGTTACGTCTACTACAACTAAACCCGCAGGTTCTATTGCTAGATGAACCAACGGCCGCTTTGGATATTGACACCTCAGCACAGCTAGTGAACTTACTCATCAACTGGTTGCACGCAGATGCACAGCGCACACTGCTATGGGTGACGCACGATACCAAAGACATTATGCCTTTGGCCGATAGACACTGGCATATGCAGGCAGGTGTACTCACCGCAGATTCTTAAGAAGCTCTTGGTCGGGAGTATGGAATCAAATAATTAAATCATCGTGTGATTGTTTAGAACAATCTAGCACATTAGCAACCTCATGCCTCCCCTTATATTATTACTATAACTACTTCCACAATAAGCTCATATGAGCGGTACGAATGATATGCAAATATTTCTCACTTATAGTGATATCGCTCTTGCCAGCAGTCTGATTATCATCGTACTCCTCATCTCTTGGCGATTACGCTTAAAGCTAAGCAAAACCCTTCTGATAGCGGCGCTTCGTACAATCACACAGCTTAGCTTTATCGGACTAATATTGGCGTGGATTTTTGCACGTGAACAATGGTATGAAGTATTGCTTATCTTAACGGTCATGACTTTGATTGCAGGAAGTGCCGCCAAAAATCGCGTTAAGCGCAGTTATAAAGGATTACTGACAGATACGCTATTGGCAGTCGGCATCTCAGCAATACTGGTAACGGCAATTGCAATTATCACGATTTTGAATGTTCAGCCTTGGTATACACCGCAATTTATTATTCCTATATTGGGTCTAATACTAGGGAACTCTCTGACTGCTATCTCATTAACTAACAATCAATTGATCGAATCATTTCATGAACAATCTGGGCGTATAGAGATGATGCTCAGTCTATCTGCTAAGCCATTCGAAGCCGTCCATGAGCAAATAAAAGCAGCAATCACTAATGGCATGACTCCAACTTTAAACTCTATGCTAGTCGTCGGTATCGTTAGCTTACCAGGTATGATGACTGGTCAAATACTAGCAGGTGCTGATCCTACTCAAGCCGTACGCTACCAAATAGTCACTATGTTCTTGATATGTGCCAGCAGCACACTGGGCTGCACTATTAGTGCGTTACTTATCTATCGACGGTTTTTTAATAATCGCGAGCAGTTTTCTCTTCCGCAATAATTTCGATATTCGCCCTCTATTAACTTACTCATACTATTTAAATGTTACTTTATTTTTGGAACTTTATAACCAATAAATTCTTTAATAAGAATATATGTACTGCTCAGTACTGCTTCCTAATATTTTTTTAAGCTTAATTCATGCTAATGTATTGCTCAAATGTATCGTTTTTTTTGGTACCTGAGTTGTCAGCAACAAATGAATAGTTTTAGAACAAACACTACTGCTGTTACTAAAACTTCTGTTCTGTTTGATGCTTTGTCCAAATAATTATTGAATAAAGCACATATCAGCGATAAAAAATCGCGGTTAATCAATAGACAAGGATGCTATTGACTATGATACATACCGCTTAAAACAAGTAGTGGTTTGTACTACTGATAGCCTGACAACTACCCTCTTAAATTACTTTAGCCTATATCAAATCGCAAGGATGCTAACTATGATATCGAACAAACCTTGGCTCTCTCAATATCCAGCCGGCGTGCCAAAAACCATCAATCCTGATAGATATAGCAGTATTATGGAGCTGTACGAAGAGTGTTTCGATCGCTTCCGTGGGCATCCAATGAGCATTTGTATGGGAGTAACCCATACTTATGGTGACGTTGATAATGCTTCACTTGCAGTAGCAGCATGGTTACAAGCTCAAGGCTTGCCAAGAGGTAGTGTCGTCGCTCTAATGATGCCAAATGTACCTCAGTACCTACCTATTATGATTGGGATATTGCGTGCAGGCTATGTATGCACCCCTGTAAACCCACTATATACTGGCCGAGAACTACGTCATCAGCTCAATGACTCTGGTGCTCAAGCGATTTTTGTAGTCGATAACTTTGCTCAAGCACTTGAGCAAGTCATTGAAGAAACGGCTATCAAACGCGTCATCCTATCAAAGATGGGTGATATGATGGGTTTGAAAGGTATTTTGGTCAATACGATTATTCGTCAGGTCAAACGTCTGGTTCCGAAATATAACCTGAACGATCCTAAATACAATGTCACCAAATTCCCTGAAGTACTGAAAAAAGGAAAAAACTTACCTTTTCAGCAGCCAACCATGTCTTTGGATCACAAAGCATTTTTGCAATATACAGGTGGTACTACAGGACTCTCAAAAGGCGCCATTTTATCACAACGTAATATTGTAGCTGCAGCGATGCAATCAGAAGCTTGGACTCGCCCTATCACATCCGAAATCAATGAAGTATATATCAATATGGTGATGGCCTTACCGCTCTATCATATTTTCGCATTTATGCTCAGCCTACTTGGTATGCGCTCAGGCTATACTTTTATTTTGGTACCCAATCCACGCGATATTCCTGGATTTGTCAAAACTTTATCCAAGCAACCATTCCATATCTTCCCTGCAGTCAATACGCTCTTCAAAGGATTGCTTGATACTCCAAACTTTGAAAATTTAGACTTCAGCTCTCTACGTATCTCACAGGCTGGTGGGATGGCTGCAACTGAGCAGACTGCGAAACGCTGGTTAGAGGTGACTGGCTGTGCGATGATCGAAGGTTGGGGCATGACAGAAGGCGTCGCCGTCGGCACTGCCAACGTTATTACAAATCGTGAGTTTAACGGTACTATCGGAGTGCCAGCACCTGGTGTAGATGTCATCATTATTGATGAAGACGGCAGGCATGTAGAACTGAACGAGGGTGGCGAGCTATGCATTAAAGGTCCCAATGTCACTTCTGGATACCTGAATAGAGACAGTAGTGCTGATTTTACTAGCGATGGTTATTTCCGTACGGGTGATATCGTCAGTATGGACGACAAGGGATACATTAAACTACTAGATCGTAAAAAAGACATGATTTTAGTATCAGGCTTCAATGTGTTCCCGAACGAAATTGAATCTGTGATGCTTGACTGTGACGGCATTCTTGACTGTGCAGTAATTGGTATTCCTGATAGCCATCAAGGTGAAACCGTTAAAATATATGTGATCCCTAAAGATAATAATGTTACTAAAGAAGTGGTTACAGATTTTGCATTAGATAATTTAACTGGCTATAAATGCCCACGTCACATTGAGTTTGTGAGCGACCTGCCGAAAAGTAATGTTGGTAAAGTACTACGTCAAAAATTGCGTGAAAAACACAAAGCAGACTACCCTCAAATGTAAATACTCATCTACTGCTTAGGAAGCATAAATATATTTTCATTTAAGAGTATCTTACAATAATTATAAGATACTCTTTTCCTATACTCATATTTTGTTATTTATTTTTAGAGCTGTCTTATTACAACGAATATTTATATGAGATTTTCTGAATAAAACCTATACTAATTATTTGATAGTAAAGTAGATTACTTTCAGAGTAACTGTCTAATTATCCAACATATTTTATTTTATTTATCAAATTTAACTGTAAACTATCAAGTTCTTGTATAAAAATAACTAGAATAGTTGTAGTTATGTTAATGTGTCGTCAAAATGTGTCACTATACTTTCTGCTATTTTAATCCTATATAATCATGGCTAATATCGATTGATTAGCAGTATTTGTTAGTAGCTATTTTCATCACCAAAAACATTGATTGATCTGTTTAATTTATTGAGCTATTTGTGCTCTATGGTTAAATAAAACTTTATAGAGGCCCCGTATCTTAGCAGTATGTGAATATATAGGATAGCACTCGACAATTTATCGCTAACGGAACAGTAATTTAAATTGTTGACATGGATGTGACTACTTTTTTATAGAGCCTTAAATGACGAATATTTAAGGACGCTAATCATGACAATAGATAAACCTTGGCTCGCTCAATACCCAGAAAACGTGCCTAAGACAATTAATCCTGATCAGTACGAAAGCCTTATAGAATTATATGAAGAATGTTTCAACCGCTTCCGTATGCATCCAATGACTATCTGTATGGGTGTTACGCATACTTATGGTGATGTTGATAATGCTTCACTTGCAGTAGCAGCATGGTTGCAGGCTCAAGGTTTACCTAAAGGTAGTGTCGTTGCTCTAATGATGCCAAATGTACCTCAGTACCTACCGACTATGATTGGTATTCTACGAGCAGGTTACATTTGTACTCCTGTGAATCCACTGTATACAGGCCGTGAGCTGCGCCATCAGTTAAATGACTCAGGTGCTCAGGTTATCTTTGTTGTTGATAACTTTGCCCAAGCCCTAGAGCAAGTCATTGAAGAGACCAATATCAAACGTATCGTGCTATCCAAAATGGGCGATATGATGGGGCTAAAGGGTATTTTGGTCAATACAGTCATCCGTCAGGTCAAACGCTTAGTTCCGAAATACAACCTGAACGATCCTAAATATAATATCACTAAATTCCCTGAAGTATTGAAAAAAGGGAAAAACCTACCCATTCAAGCACCAAAAACCACCCTACAACAAAAAGCTATTTTACAGTATACCGGTGGTACTACAGGACTATCTAAAGGTGCCGTTTTGTCTCAACGTAATGTCGTCGCTGCTGCTATGCAATCAGAAGCGTGGTATCGTCCTGTGACTTCAGGTATAAATGAGGTGTACATCAACATGGTAATGGCTTTACCGCTCTACCATATTTTTGCCTTTATGCTTAGCTTGCTCGGTATGCGTTCAGGTTATACCTTTATATTGGTACCCAATCCGCGTGATATGCCAGGGTTTGTCAAAACTTTATCAAAGCAACCGTTCCACATCTTCCCTGCGGTCAACACACTATTCAAGGGATTACTTGATCAGCCGAACTTTAAAAACTTAGACTTTAGTTCATTGCGTATCACTCAAGCTGGTGGTATGGCTGCAACCGAACAAACAGCAGCACGTTGGTTAGAAGTAACTGGCTGCCCAATGGTTGAAGGTTGGGGTATGACCGAAGGTGTCGCAGCAGGTACTGCTAACGTTATCACTGACCGCAAGTTTAACGGCACGATTGGTATACCCGTTCCTAGTGTTGATATTATTGTAGTAGATGATAACGGCGAACGTGTGGGTCTAAACCAAGCCGGCGAGATGTGCATCAAAGGCCCTAATATTACATCTGGGTACTTTAATAAAGATAATACTAATGATTTCACAAGCGATGGTTATTTCCGTACAGGTGATATTATTAGCATGGACGAAAAAGGTTATATTACCTTGCTAGACCGCAAAAAAGACATGATCTTGGTATCAGGTTTTAATGTATTCCCGAATGAAATTGAATCAGTCATGCTCGACTGTGATGGTATCGTTGATTGCGCAGTGATTGGCATTCCTGATGCGCATCAAGGTGAAGCCGTCAAAATTTACATTGTGCCTGCTGATAATAATGTCACCAAAGAAATTATTAAAGATTTCGCACTAGACAACTTAACGGGTTACAAATGTCCACGCCATATTGAATTTGTCAGTGAATTGCCGAAAAGTAATGTTGGTAAAGTACTGCGCCAAAAATTACGTGAACAGCATATGTCTGATAATCCTCAAACGCTCTAACCCTAAGTACTACATAATTAGGCACTGCATAATTAAAAAGTTAAAATATAAAAAAGCCCTCTACCTACTAGGTAAAGGGCTTTTTTTGACTGCTATATAACTACTTATTTGCTTTGTTGATCACTTGCAATGGCATATACTTCATTGCCTTACCTACAATAGACCATGGTAAACTAGGTACATAGGCCTCATCTACGCCCGCTTCAATCGCCGTAACGATAGCCTTGGTTCCTGTATCGGTATCTACTTCGAACGGTAATGGTTTAGCATTTTCGTTGATTTCAGTGCGAATATAGCCTGGGTAAATGGTGGATACTTTAATCGGTAACTTGGTTAATAGCATATCAGCTCGAATACCTTCTGCTAAATGCGCCAAGCCAGCTTTACTAGCACCATAAGCTGTTAGGTGTTTAGGCATACCACGAACGGCTGACATACTTGATATCACTACTAGATGACCACTATTTTGCGTCCGAAAAATATTCATGGCGGCTTCACACTGTGCTAATGCTGAGATGAAGTTAATTTCAACAGTACGTCGGTTAGTCTCAAAGCGACCTTTGCCGATTCGACGACTTTCGCCAACACCAGCATTTACAATCATTCTATCGATATGACCAAAGTCAGTAGTAAATGCATCAAACACTTCAAAGATCGCATCATAGTCACTGACATCTAATGTTCGGCATTCGACTCGGATATCAGGATATTTGTCCATCAGTTCTGACTTTAGATGTTCCAAACGATCAATACGACGCGCACATATCGCTAAGTTATATCCTAGTTTGGCGAAAAGCTTCGCCATCCCCTCGCCTAGACCTGAACTGGCTCCTGTAATAAGCACCGTTTTACCTTTGCCTATTTGCTGCTTGTTCAAATCTTTTAGATAACTTGAAGGCCGAACGGCACTTACTATCTGATTTTTACGATGGCGAGCATTGTTAGCGACCAACTTTACTAGTTTGTTTTGCATGCACGGTCCTTTGTATGTCGATATTGCACAGAAACGAATTGGTATTTCTTCAGTATAAACGTGTATGGAGTTTATACAACACTATACTATTCACAAAATTGTGCGCAGATTTATCGCCATGTGACGAACGGTTTTCCATCAGAGAATAGATGACTGTATTCATTTAAAGATAACAAGCGAGAACTTTGGTTCTTTAAAGTAATAGAAGTCACACCAGTATTGACCAAACTTTTATTCAATTGATAAGCTGTCTGACTACCTTGTCGCAGTAACTGTGCAGTGATTGCCGCAATGACGCCGCCTGACGTAAATACAAGCACGGTACTGTCTTGACCTAAGCTCATACTTGCTACTTTTGTACGTACTTGTTCAAGTGCTTGCTGTGCACGATTATTAAACTGCGGCCAACTTTCAAGATAGTCTTGATCATTGTCACCACCATGCCAGCGTTGCATCGCTTGATCAAACAGCTCAGCCAGTCGCGTGGCTGGCGATTCTGCTTTGGCGATTTCAGCTGAGATATCAGATCGATTACCCGATGCCTCTGCTGACTTAATAAACACGTCTTTGTGATTAAACTCATCAAACTGCGGTAGGATATAGCTATCAGGCTGATCAAAGTTGATTGCGGCCGCCTTAAGCGTACCATCACTATCATGGCTATGTACAGACGACTGATAGCTCTCCCAAAAATGACGAGCTGAGTCTTGCTGCCGGACCAACCTACCAGTAAATATGGCATCAATACGCCGCTGCGTGGCTGCATAGTGCTGACCCAGCATTTGCGCCTGTATAGTACCTAGCTCTGAGAGCTGGTCATAGTTTTCTTGTCCAAAAGACGCTTGGCCATGACGTGCTAAAAGTATGGTTGTCATAAATTATTACCTTTTATCATATTTGCTAAAGTACGATTTGCTGAGTGCTTACGCTTCAGGAGAGTCAGGTGCTTTTGCAAAATAGCCTTTTGGTAAAATACTTTTGACAACTGTTTGAACAGGGCTTGGCAACTGCTCAATAGTAGCAGCATCTACGCCTATGTCGGCTAAATGCGGCTGAACATGCGCATTGAATAGCGTCTCACCTTCGTATTGAGCAATAAGTTTTAGACACTTGGCATGCATAACATGGATAGCAAGCCATGCGTTTTTGAATGTTGGATTGGTGGTTTGCTTATGATAATAGCGATAGTAGATTTGCTGAATGATGCCTGATAGGCGGAACAAGCCGAATACCTCATAAAAGGTCCAGTTATCTATCTCTAAACCAGACTGTTTTAGATAGTAATCAACCACTTCATCACGTGTCATCATGCCTTCTAAATGTGTTGGCTGGCGACGGAACTGCTGCATGATGATATTGTCATCTTCTTCGATCCAATAGGCCAATGCACTACCCAAGTCCATCAACGGATCGCCAAGCGTTGCCATCTCCCAGTCAAGCACACCAATAACTTTAGTCGGCTCGTCTGCATCGAGTATGACATTGTCAAAGCGCCAATCATTATGAATGATACAGGTTTTGCTATCCGCAGGCGTGTGTTTAGCAAGCCATTGTCTAACTAGTGCAAAGCTTGGTACGTTAGGCGTCTTAGCCTTAACATAACGTCTGTCCCAGCCACTAATTTGACGTTCGCAGTAGCCTTCACCGCGACCCAAACTAACCAAATCAGGATGCTCGGTATAATCTATCTGATGTAACTCTACCAAAGCGTCTAGTACGTTGGTACAAAGCAGACGCGTTTGCTTAGGATTTAGATCGATACCTTCTGGTAATTCTGCGCGAGGGATAATACCCTCCATCCGCTCCATCACATAAAAATCAGCGCCGATAACAGCGTCATCCGTACATAAGGCAATCATTTCAGGCACATAAGGATAGGCATCTTTCAACGCCTTTTGGACAGTGTATTCGCGTACCATGTCATGTGCAGATTTTGCTTTCGTGCCTTTCGGTGGACGACGTAATATGAGATCTTGGTTTTTGTCTTCGCCTTCATACTGTAATCGATACGTCCAGTTTGATGCACCGCCCGAGAACTGAGTAACAGTAGGCTCGCCTACTATGTCGACACCTTGAGCGCGTAGCCATTCACTAATTGCTTTGGTATCAAGCTCTTCACCCTCGCGTACGGCACCGCCTTTGTCTAGTACTTTATTATCAGTTGCCATGAGACATTCCTTATCATGTGATCATTTATTTTTATAACAGATATGAGTGATAAAAATTCACTACTAAGTTGTTAATAGTGAATTTTCAAGTGGTATTACGATTGGCATATTCTTAATAACAGTTGCGTGAGTAAATCAAAATCGACTCACACGACTATTTGTCAGAATTAAGCTTTATCAGATTTAGTAGGACGACTAAAACCTTGACGCTTTAACTCTAGCTTGGCAATCATTGTTTTATGTACTTCATCAGGACCATCTGCTAAACGTAATACACGTGCTTGGGCGTAAAACCCTGGCAACATCGTGTCTTGACATACACCCATTCCACCATGGATTTGGATAGCCATATCTACTACTTCTTGCAATACAGTTGGCGCCACTACTTTAATGGCTGAGATTTCAGTTAGTGCTTTTTTGGTGCCTTGAGCATCCATTTTTTGTGCTGCATACAGTGTTAGCAAGCGGGCTTGATCAATTTTGATACGGGCCTCGCTGATACGCTCAAAGTTACCACCCAATTGCAGTAGCGGCTTGCCAAATGCGGTACGTGACATCCCGCGATTTACTGCCAGCTCCATGGATTTTTCGGCAGCACCAATACAACGCATGCAATGATGAATACGTCCTGGCCCTAAGCGACCTTGCGCGATCTCAAAGCCCATACCAGGTCCACCAATAAAGTGACTAACTGGCACACGGACATTCTCAAAGCTAATTTCACCATGTCCATGCGGTGCATCATAATCACCAAAGACTTTGAGCATGCGCTTGATTTTCACCCCTGCGGTTTTAACTGGCACAAGTACCATAGAGTGCTGATGATGACGGTCTGCACTTTCATCTGCGGTATATGCCATCACAATCAAAACATCAACTGCTGGATCACCAAGACCAGATGACCACCACTTGCTACCATTGATTACAATCTCATCACCCTCGACGACAGCGGTTGCTTGCATGTTGGTCGCATCACTGGATGCCACATCAGGCTCAGTCATACAGAACACAGAGCGTGTTTCGCCTGACAGTAGCGGAGTCAGCCATTTATCTTGCTGCTCTTGAGAGCCATAACGCCATAGCAGTTCCATATTGCCACTATCAGGGGCATTGCAGTTGAATACATGTGGCGCAAGCAAACTGCGCCCCGTCAACTCTGCGATAGGTGCATAATCAGTGACTGAAAGTCCTGCACCCAACGTATCATCAGGTAAGAATAAATTCCATAGGCCCTCTTCACGAGCTTGTTTACGTAGATTTTCGTAGGCTTCTGGCCATTCCCAGTTTCCCCAGTTGCCATCAGGATTTTTTTTGTGACATTCTTCCCAGAACTGCGCTTCGATGGGTTCAATGTGCGTTTCGATGAACGCTTTGACTTTAGCATGCATGGCTTGACCATGTTCTGTTGCGGTAAACATTAAATTGTCGTTAGACATAAATGACTTCCTTTTCTTTATTAATTGATTGTCTAAATCATGTGTTGATAAAAGCTCCATGAGAACTTTAGTGCACGCACGTATACTGTTTTCCGTGTGCTTCATTTATAACACAGCAATTGTCAATAAACAGCAAAAAGGCGCGACCAGCTAGGCCACGCCTTTTACAAAATATAAACAATGTATCTAAAAAATATTGAGCCGTAAATTACTACTATTTAACTATCGTAATGATAAATAACACTATTTCAGAATATTTAGGCGACTGTTAAGATCGAAACGCGCAAGCGCATCAGGTAGTTTATCTACGGCGATGCTCAGTGTTGCTTCTGCTGCTTGAGCCAAACCTAACTTTTCTGCTAACGTTGGTTTCTGACGTGAATACAATGCATATACCTCATTATCTTCCATACGCTCTAAAATATAGCTGTCTGATGTCTGCAGACTATCAATTAAGTTAAGTTTTAACGCATCTTCGCCATACCAATGTTCACCCGTGGCTACTTTGGCAACATCGAGTTCTGGACGATAGGTATTAACGAAATGCTTGAATAGCTCATGCGTCTGCTCTAGCTCTTCTTGGTACTTGGCACGGTCTTCGGTGTCATTTTCACCAAATACGGTTACTGTGCGTTTATAGTCACCAGCAGTAAACATCTCATAATCGACGTCATGATTTTTTAGCCATTTATGAAAATTTGGTAGTTGCGATACCACACCAATGGAACCAATGATAGCGAATGGCGCTGCAATTATATTATCTGCAACACAAGCCATCATATAGCCGCCGCTCGCCGCCACTTTATCGACACAAACAGTCAATTTTAGGCCAGCATCTTTTAAGCGAACCAACTGTGCTGCCGCCAGACCATAGCCATGTACCAAACCACCGCCTGATTCAAGACGTACGATAACCTCGTCACCTTTGTTTGCTGTGCTAATTAGAGTGCTGATTTCTTCACGCAAATGTTTGACCGCAGTTGCTTTGATGTCACCGTCGAAATCGAGCACAAAAACTTGTGCCTTATCATCGGTATGTTTTTTCTTACTCTTAGTTTTTGCTTTCAGTGCTTGCTTGGCTTTTTTGGCCATGGCTTTTTTGAACTGTTTGAGGGCAGCTTTGCCTTGAGTGGCTTCCATCAGATCTTCGCGGCGCTGCTTTTGAGCATCATTTAGGTGACGTATTTTAAGCTCAACAGGGTTCTTAGGGGGATGAGATAGCATGTTTATAAATCCTCAAGTCAGTAAATATATTGATATTGCTGTTTTTATTAGCGTGCGATTGATATGTGCACACTAAGCAGTATTTTCAAGCACAATGACAATATTTAACCCAATACAAATATCCCTGAATAAATACGTCTGATACTTGTATATTCCCGTTATTTGATTGAACTTAGCTGGTTGTATAACAAAGGGAGATTAGGCATAATATGCGTTTATATCAAATTTTCTGCAGCCAACGTGATGACCATATGTCTTAATCGCGTTGTTTGTGTGTTTTTTTTGCAAATAGCTTGAAACGCACCGCAATGGCTGCATTATTGTACTTTGAATTGGGCTGATAACTGGATAACCATATTATGACGCATAGCGAATACCGAGACGAATATTGCGGAGCTGTAACCGAAAGCTTAATTGATCAAACCATTAGTGTCGTAGGCTGGGTACATCGTCGTCGCGATCACGGTGGCGTGATTTTTTTAGACATGCGTGACCGTGCTGGTATCTTACAGGTCGTCGTTGATCCTGATACTCCAGAAGCTTTTGCGACTGCTGATGCAGTACGTCCAGAATACGTACTAAAAATTACTGGTCGCGTACGTCGTCGTTATGAAGGCACTGAAAACGCTAATATGACCAGTGGTCAAATTGAGCTATTGGGCAAAGAAATTGAAGTATTGGCCAAATCTGAAACACCACCATTCCCATTGAATGACGAAAAAAGCACAGTATCAGAAGACTTGCGCCTAAAATATCGTTATCTAGATATGCGTCGTCCGCAAATGCAGGAGCGTATGGTGTTCCGTGCTAAGGCAACCTCCGCGATTCGTCGTTATCTAGACGATCATGGTTTCTTAGACGTTGAGACACCGATTCTAACTCGTGCAACGCCTGAAGGCGCGCGTGATTATCTTGTACCATCACGTACTCGTCCAGGTAACTTCTTTGCCCTGCCACAGTCACCACAGCTATTTAAGCAATTATTGATGGTTTCAGGTTTTGACCGTTATTATCAAATCGCTAAATGCTTCCGTGATGAAGATTTACGTGCCGATCGTCAGCCTGAATTTACTCAGGTGGATATCGAGACTTCTTTCTTAAATGAAGAAGAAATCATGAACATCAACGAAGGTCTGATCAAGCATTTGTTCAAAACAATGATGGACGTTGAGTTCGAGCAGTTCCCACGCATGACTTACGCAGAAGCAATGCGCGACTATGCATCAGACAAGCCTGACTTACGTATTCCTCTAAAGTTAGTTGACGTTGCAGATTTGATGAAAGACGTTGACTTTAAGGTATTTGCTGGTCCTGCTAACGACCCTAAAGGCCGCGTGGCTGCCCTACGTATCCCTGGTGGCGCATCATTAAGCCGTAAGCAAATCGATGCTTATACCAAGTTTGTCGGTATTTATGGTGCACGTGGTTTGGCTTATATCAAAGTCAATGACGCTAGCAGCATTAACAACGGTGTGGACAAAGAGTCTGGCCTACAGTCTCCAATCATCAAAAACATGACTGACGATGTACTTGTTAGCTTGATCGAGCGTACTGCTGCAGAAGATGGCGATATTATCTTCTTTGGCGCGGACAAAGCCAGTGTCGTGAACGATGCCATCGGCGCATTACGTCAAAAAATCGGTCTAGACCTTGAAATGACGACTTGTGAGTGGGCACCACTTTGGGTGACTGACTTCCCAATGTTTGAAGAAACTGAAGATGGTCGTTGGACATCAATGCATCATCCGTTCACTAAGCCTAAAGGCTCAGTTGAAGAGTTGAAAAACAACCCAGAATCTGCCCTCTCTATCGCTTACGACATGGTATTGAACGGTACTGAGATTGGTGGTGGTAGCTTACGTATCAATACTTATGATATGCAGCAAGCTGTCCTTGAAGCTTTGGGTATTGGTGAGCAAGAAGCTGAAGACAAATTTGGTTTCTTACTTGATGCCCTAAAATTTGGTGCGCCACCGCATGGCGGCCTAGCATTTGGTTTGGACCGTTTGATTATGCTCATGGTAGGCGCAAGCTCTATCCGTGACGTTATCGCCTTCCCAAAAACCAAAACTGCTGATTGCCCATTGACCCAAGCACCTGCTGGCGTTGATAGCAAACAACTACGTGAGCTTGGTATCCGTGTGCGTGAAAAAGCACAGGCTGATACCAACAAGTCTGCTGAATAAATCGCTTAATGATGCGCGGTTACTGTCTGCAGTGCTTGTTACGTGATCCATTATCATGTGAGTGGTCATGAATCCGTATCGTATTTTCAAATACGTGCCATTATCTGTATTGCAGATGCTGGCACGTATTGTTGCGTGGGTAATTATTCAGCTACCTCGTTTGAGCATCATGCGTACCATCGATATAAATATTTCATTGATTGCGCCGACACTCCCTAAAGCACAAAAACAAGCACTGACTAAAGACATTATCTATCATCAATGTTTGACCAGTATTGAATCTATGAAGAGCTGGGCGATGTCACCTGAATGGAGCATCGCTCAAATTTGTGATGTCCATAATAAAGACATTCTAATAGAAGGTCTTGCCAATCCTAACGGCATGCTGGCTATCGTTCCTCATCTCGGTACTTGGGAGATGATGAATGCTTGGCTCAATCAATTTGGTGCGCCAACCATCATGTACAAACCTGTAAAGGGTAAGCTCACTAATGAGTTTGTCTTACAAGGTAGATCACGTCTCAACGCAACGTTGGTACCTACCGATGGTAGCGGGGTCAAAGCCGTATTCAAAACCCTCAAGCAAGGTGGGTTTAGTATTGTACTGCCAGATCACGTACCAGACCCCTCAGGCGGCGTTGTCGTTCCATTCTTTGGTATTGAAACATTAACCAGTACACTTGCCTCAAAATTAGCCAGTAAAACCGAATGTGATCTAGTTGGCTTATCTTGTATTCGCCGTACCGATGGACGCGGTTTTGATATCTACTGCTACAAGCTCGACAATCCAGCCTTATACGACCGTAATGCTGAAGTGGCGACTCATGCTCTCAATCAGGCCATGGAGCGTATGATTACAGACAATTACAGTCACTATATGTGGGGCTACCGACGTTTTAAGCGTATCCCAAACTTGGGAAATCCTTATAAGAAAGATAAAGAGACTTTAGCAGCTTTTATCCAATCTCATCATTCTAACGTTTCTAATCAGCCTGATAGTAATGCCAACGATAGCGTCAAAAATGACAACATTAAAAGTGACAACATTAAAAATGATAGCGCTGTTAAAAGTAATAACACTAAGCTCGACAATCATTAGTCATTATCAACCTAACGTTGCACTATTTAGACGTACCATCAGTTACAGCTATGCTAATATTGGCTGAGCTCTATATTCTTTTATTTTTATTAGTCCTTCATTTATCTGACTATTATCTCAATACGAGTGCATTATGACATCTGACGTAACTAAGACCTCATCTATAAACTCTAGTAACATCAGCACAAATGCGGCTGAACAGCGCTATATCATCTGTATGAAATGGGGCGACAAATATGGTCCTGAATACGTCAATCGTCTCTACAATATGGTTAGCCGACATCTAACCTTAGATTTTCAAATGGTCTGCTTAACCGATGACAGCGCAGGTATTGACCCTGCGATTGCTTGTTATCCGATACCTGACATGGATTTACCAGCAGGCCCTGAACGTGGTTGGAAAAAACTGACTACCTTCAAGCCTGAGCTGTATGATCTAAAAGGTATTGCCCTATTTTTAGATATTGATATTGTTATTGTCGATAATATTGATGCGTTTTTTACGTATCAGGCGGAGCATGAAGACAGTGTCGTCATCATCCGCGACTGGAAAAAACCTTGGCGCATGATTGGTAACAGCTCTGTCTATCGCTTCAATATTGGTATGAATACCTATCCTGATTTGCTATCCAATTTTGAGCGAAACTTTGAGACCATTCGCACCCAAGTACGTCATGAGCAGGCTTACCTCTCTAACTATTTGCGTGAGCATCACCACTTAGAATATTGGGATAAGACATGGTGTGTCAGCTTTAAGTACCAATGTATTGCGCCGATTCCTTTTAACTTTGTACGCACACCTACTCTGCCGGATGATGCAAAAATCGTTATTTTCCACGGTGAGATTAACCCGCCCGATGCAATTGCTGGT
This sequence comes from Psychrobacter sp. AOP7-A1-24, assembly GCF_052376235.1. Classification (NCBI taxonomy): domain Bacteria; kingdom Pseudomonadati; phylum Pseudomonadota; class Gammaproteobacteria; order Moraxellales; family Moraxellaceae; genus Psychrobacter; species Psychrobacter sp. AOP7-A1-24. The sequence continues at coordinate 73,075 of NZ_JBQSVM010000011.1, forward strand.
AGTGGCGGTAAATGGTATCGTCATGTGAAGCCAAGCCCATGGTTAAAAGACCATTGGCAATAGAGGCTTAGCAATTAACCATATTTAGACAATTTATAATTAGCGTAAAGGCAGTGTATTAAGATATAAAATAGGTGATATAAACGACTGGAAAATAGTATGGCGCTATATTTGAGACTACCTGCGACCGCTGGGTTCAATATTGATAATGAGCTCATCATTATCAAGGCTTTCAATGCCAATGAACCAACACAAAGCTTGCATGGAAAAGACGTCAATATTATCGCCTCAGGGCCATCTATACAGCAGCTGTCATTATCAGAGCTACTAGATACACCTACTATTTTTGTCAATGGTAGTATCAGCCTGACTGGGCAGCATCGCTTTACCGATATTGTTGGTTACGTTATCAGTGATGCACGCTTCATCAATCATCAGCCTGAGATTTTACAGCAGTATTATACGGGGCAACCTCTATATGCAACATTAGCTGTCTTCGAAGCAATGGCCACTACGCACCCTGATATTATGCGAACGTACCATCATGCCATGCAAGTGTTGTATCCAGTAGACAGGCCGTGGGGAGTCAAGTCAAACAAGCTATCTTTTAGTAAACTTATCTTTAAGAAGAAACGACTCAATAAAAAAATGCCGCTTTCGTACTTTATCAATAATCCAAACTTTATTATTGATGGCGATCATAAAGCGGCTGATATTGGCGTCTCTCTTAACATTACTCATGGGTTTGTGGAAGCAGGCACTGTCGCCTATGTAGCAGCGCAGTTAGCTTTTTCGCGTCAGGCAGCGAGTATTCATCTTTACGGTATTGATCTGCTCAACAGTGAGCAACCACGGTTTTATGAAAGCAAAAACAATAGTGCACCAAGTATGCTTAGCAAAGTCATGAAAGAACGCATTGTGCCCTCGTTTAACTTACTCGGCAAAATCTATCAATCGCATGGTGTCCCTGTCATCAATCATTCTCCTATCTCTAAATCGCTATTTGACACTTTATAGTTAATGACTCGCAATTGATAACTTCTACTTGATTGTATTTACTTGGAAACCATCAAGACTTATAAACTCTCATTTTTATCTGAATCTAGAACAGAACCAAAAGATAAATACTGTTGTGCAATGTGTTCAGGTAATAACTTTTGATTTAACGGCACGATGTAATCTGAAAGATTGTCTATGGCTTGGTCGATGAGCAAAGCCAAGCCATCAATATCACCTACCGCAATCAAGTTTTGCTCAGGTAATAGTTCTCTTGGCCCGAAAGGACAATCCGTACTAATTACTGGTACACTCAGCGCTTGCGCCTCTACAATGACATAGCCAAAGCCTTCAAACTTAGAAGTAAGCACCATCAGTGCAGCTGATCTAATTAATGGATAAGGGTTGGTTTGGAAGCCTAAAAACTTAATACAATTGCTAATATTTAGTTGGACAGCCAACTGTTTAATCTCTGCTTCAAGCCTACCTTTACCTACTAATACTAATGGTAGCTTTCGTTCTGTGTTGGCATACGCTTGTAGTAAGTCTCGATGACCTTTCATGCTATCAAATGAAGCTACATGTATAATGTATTCTTTATCTACTAAGCCGAAATGCTCAAGATGGCTAGACTCTGCTGCTTTGGTATTTATAGTGGTAGCATCACAAGGATTATAGATTGTTGTGGTTCTGGTAATATTTCCTATAAGATCAATCAAATCTTGGCGTGCACCCTTACTCACACAGCTACAAGTATGAGCACCATAGACCATTTTTAAGTGATTTATAGTCTGTACTGGTGCCTCTAATAATTGGTTTTGGAACTGTTTTGATAGCGCCGTATGCAATATATTTACGATATTTGGTAACTGGCTATATGCCATGATCCAGTTTATCTTATAGATATTGGCCAATACCAAATCTGGCACTCCTATTTGGCTACGTACGTAATTATCAATACGGTTAGCAACTGATTCGTAGGCTTGTGCTTGAGTAGACTCTGGGTCGAGATTCTGCTCAGAAAACACCTCATTATACGGCACTATGTGATATCGCACGCGAGCGTCTAGTAGCATCTCTTGCGTCGCTTCCAAGCATAAGATATGGACACGGTAGCCCATATCTACATAAGTACTTGCCAATGTCGTAACCATACGCTCAGCACCACGACCCTCAAGCGCCTTTAAAATAAACAAAATAATAGGTGGCATTAGTGTCTCAGCTTGATTTTTTGACAGTATAGGCATGATAAGTTGGCCAAATGAGTTAACTATAGTCATACTTATTGCAGCATTCTGACTTTATATGCTAGTCTCACCTACCGCTGGTGTTCGACATTTACTCAGTAAAATACTAGCACGACTTAACGGTATCTCTATAAAAAACAATAATTAGTCTAACTATCTAAATCGATTAAACCTTGTTAATAATTGCATCAGCAAATATCATAGCTAGTCTAGTATAGCTACTACAATAGATGTATATCCGAAAAGAGCAGGATCAGTTATGAAGCAGCCTGATGAGAAAACATTAGACATCGTCATTGCTTGGGTAGATGGCGCAGACCCTATACTCAAACAAAAGCGAGAACAGTATAAGCCAAGTAAAGAAGTGGCATCTGACGCCATAACTGACACGCGTTTCGCCAGTGACGATGAGATATACTATAATATTGCTTCTATCATCAAATATATGCCTTTTTGTCGCCATATATATATTGTCACAGATCAACAAAAGCCAGCGTTCATTGATGAGTTTGTTAAGCAAGGTATTTGCTCAGCAGATAAAATACGCATCGTTGATCATAAGGACATATTTTCCGGTTATGAGCAGTTTTTACCTACGTTCAATACCCGATCGATTGAATCGATGATATGGAATATTGATGAGCTATCTGATTACTTCGTTTATATGAACGATGATTTCTTTTTTAACCAACCAGTCAGAGTAGATGACTTTTTGGATGGTAGAAAGCTGAACATTCACGGCCACTGGCGTAAAAGTGCGGCATTAAGCGCTAAGCTTAATTTACGAAAATCTCGCTTTAAATTATTTGGAACACCGATTCAACCAAGGCATACTCTTGCCCAAATGCTAAGCGCCAAAATACTCGGTATGGATAAATTCTTTGAAATTCATCACTATCCTCATATCGTTGATCGGAACATATTGAAAGATTATTTGCTTAATCATCCTCAGCTGCTAACAGAACAAATTAGATATAAATTTAGAGACGTGGCTCAGGTGAATCCAATAACCCTGATGAATCATCTAAAAATTCAAAATAGTGAAGCAAATCTAAAACCTGATACCTCTGTCAACTATCTAAAAAATGAAAGTAGTGTCGATGATTTTATTACTGCTTTAGAAGATAAATCTATTAAGTACGGTTGTATCCAAAGCCTAGATCTTCTTGAACCAGACTCACACAAGAAAATCAGCCAAGCTATGAAGCATAAATTTTTCGCGTATCTCCCCACTTCTGTGACGGAGAACGCCAGCTATCTGAGCTGACACAGTATCGTAATTTTGAACCTTATTTAGCATAAACCAATTTTGGATTCGATCCATCAAAGCGTAAACATTACTTGGATATATTATGAAAATAGCAGTAGTAGGTACAGGCTACGTAGGCCTATCAAATGCAATGCTATTAGCACAGCACAACGAAGTCGTCGCTGTCGACATTGTTCCTGAAAAAATTAACTTATTGAATGCTAAGCAGTCGCCTATTGAAGATGAAGATATTGAAGATTTTTTCTCAAACAAAAATCTCAATTTTTCTGCGACACTTGATGCAGCGACAGCCTATGAAGGCGCTGATTTTATTATTGTGGCGACACCAACTGATTATGATGCCAAGACCAATTACTTCAATACATCAACGGTAGAGGCAGTAATTGAGCAAGTACTTTTGGTCAATCATCAAGCAACCATTATCATAAAGTCTACCGTACCAGTGGGATATACGGCAAGTATTAGAGAACGCTATACAACTGACCGTATCATCTTTTCACCCGAATTCTTGAGAGAAGGCAAGGCGCTGCATGATAACCTTTACCCTTCTCGAATCATTGTAGGTGAACAGTCAGAAAGAGCTCAATTGTTCGCTAACTTACTACTTGAAGGTGCCATCAAAAAGGACGTGCCGCTCCTGTTTGTAAAGCCTACTGAAGCTGAGGCGATTAAGTTGTTTTCTAATACTTATTTAGCGATGCGCGTGGCCTATTTTAATGAGCTTGATACTTACGCTCAAACATTTGGGCTCGAAACCAAACAGATCATAGAAGGTATTGGGTTAGACCCGCGTATTGGTGATCATTATAACAACCCCTCATTTGGCTATGGTGGCTACTGCTTGCCTAAAGATACCAAACAGCTATTGGCAAATTATGATGAGGTGCCAAGTAATCTAATAAAAGCCATTGTCGACTCTAATAGAACTCGTAAAGACTTTATCGCTGATAAGATTATTGAACGAAAACCAAAAATTGTAGGTATACACCGATTGGTTATGAAAAGCGGATCAGACAACTTTAGAGCATCTGCGATACAAGGCATCATGAAGCGCATCAAGGCAAAGGGGATTGAAGTCATTGTCTATGAACCTGTGTTGAAAGAAGACAATTTCTTTAACTCGCGGGTTATTCAGGATTTAGACACTTTCAAATCAATGAGTGATGTGATTGTCGCCAACCGCTTATCTGATGAGATAAAAGATGTGGCGGACAAAGTATTTACTCGCGATTTATTTGGGAACGATTAATGAAAATTTTAGTCACTGGTGCGGCAGGCTTTATTGGTTTCCACTTAATCAAAGCATTATTGGAAACGGGCGTATCTGATAGCGAATATTCTATTGTTGGTATCGATAATATCAATGACTATTATGATGTGGATTTAAAAAAAGAGCGTTTAAGAATATTAGGTGAGATAGCATTGCCAGACAAATTTACGTTCATCAAGTTAGACCTTGCTGATCGCGAAGCCATGTCTGAGCTTTTTGCCACCCATCAATTCGATACCGTTGTTAATTTGGGCGCTCAAGCGGGCGTACGCTACTCTATCGAAAACCCAAATGCTTATATTGATTCAAACGTGGTTGGATTTGTTAATATCTTAGAAGGGTGTCGTCACCACGATATCAAGCACTTGATCTACGCTAGTTCGAGCTCCGTATATGGTATGAATATTAAGCAACCATTTACCACTGCGGATTGTGTTGATTTTCCTATCAGTTTATATGCAGCTACCAAGAAATCAAATGAGCTCATGGCACATAGCTATAGCCATTTATACAATATCCCTACCACAGGTCTGCGCTTTTTTACGGTTTACGGTCCTTATGGTCGACCAGATATGGCTTATTTTTCTTTTACTAAGAAAATTTTGGCGGGCGAACGCATCAACGTCTTCAATAATGGTGTTATGCAACGTGACTTTACGTATATTGATGATATCGTCAACGGCATTATTCGTATAATCAACAAAGCGCCCTCTCCTCAATACTCTACTATCACGACAGCAACCGCCCCCTACAAGATTTATAATATTGGTAACAATCAGCCAGTCACACTGCGCCGCTTCATTACTGCTATCGAAGACGCATGTGGCAAAAAAGCACAGGAAAACTTATTACCTATGCAAGCAGGTGATGTACCTATTACCTACGCAGATATAGATGAGTTGGTAGAGGATATTGGCTTCAAACCTGAAACCAGTATCGAAAAGGGTATCAAAAAATTTGTTGAATGGTACAAGCAATACTATTCAGTTTAAGCGAAAATATCTCATAAACTATTTTGGTATCAATTTTTTAGACAGACGTTTAAGCCCTAATTGCATCGTACTTGTTCAAAGGATTTTAGTGACATGGCTACACCTTCAAACTGGCAAAGAAAACTGCTATTGATATTTCTAAGTGAAAAAAGATTGAATGCGGGTAAGGTTGTCAAAAATTATTATGGTAAAAGCTTTGATGAGATGAAAACGACCATAATAACCGAGTCATTATGTGATACTGAAGCACTGACAAATGAGCGTAAAAGTACAGACTTAGAAACTCACTTAAACAACTTAAAGTATCAATCATTAGGAGAGTCTGAGCTCTGCTTTTATCACAATACGCTTATTATATTGATGCGGCGTAAATACAAAATAGACAAAACGTTTGCTGAATTTGAAAAACTTTGGGAGACAGAAAGCAACTATTTATTAGAGCATTTATCGCTACGCTGGATTGTTTCAGCTTGTGATACTTTTATCGACCATTCAAATGACCCTAGTAGAGCTGCAATTCTCATGAATGTCATTACTCTAATGAATACGTTGAGAGTGCATGAAACTAGACGTTTTTTACAGTTGAATACAGATTCTGAGTCATTGCCGCTAATAAAAGAAAAAACTGAAAAACTTTATGCTGGGGATCTGCCACTATATGAGGGGCTTACCTATTTTCGTATAGGTACAGACGATAGCTTAAGGAATATGCGTAAACGCTACAAAAAATTCATTAAAGTCGATAAATTAGCTACTACTATTCTACTAGCTGTATTTGAAAAGCTTCAAAACAATCAAAGTGCTTTTGCATTGATACGACAGCTACATAGAGATGACTGGTCTAAATGGTGGAGTGACTAAAAGCTATTTAGCTTTCCTTTATTCGTGTACAAAATCGATATACTTTTTGGCAACTGTAGTAGGGAGTAGTGCTTTATCAAATTTAGAAGAGAACCGCTCTGGATTGTTCATTGCTAAACTAAGTTTTTCAGCAATAGCATCTATATCTCTTATAGGCATCAAGTTATTTTTTGGTAAAAGCTCACTCGGGCCAGACTGACAATCAGTGCTAATGACGGGTGTACCAAGTGCTAATGACTCTGCAATCACTAAAGCAAATCCTTCTCTATCAGAAGTCAATACTTTAAATTTCGCATGTTTTATATAGGGGAAAGGATTGTCATGAAAACCTAAAAAGGTGACCTTTTCTTTCAAGCCCAGTTCTGTCACTAGCTCCTTCATACTATCTTTTAATTTACCTTTGCCCAAAAGAAGTAAGGGTAAAGACTGATCTGTCTTCGCATAAGCTCTTATGAGCACATCATGTCGTTTTGCTTCTTTAAAGCTACCAACATGGATAATATAGTTTTGAAGTTCTGGAACAAATGCGTTAGCTAGTTTTTGAATGCTATCTCTGTCTATCGGATTATGAATGGTAGTTGTGGGCATTGTGCTGCCAAAAATCCCTATAAAATCTTCTTTCACACCGTTACTCA
>NZ_JBQSVM010000012.1:0-79496 GCF_052376235.1 Psychrobacter sp. AOP7-A1-24
TTGACTTAAATGGCGCGATATCACTTTACTTAGCCTGAATTGCTTAGGCTTTGATAGCAACTGTGAACGTAGATATTGTTATTGCACTAAATGAGCACTGTCATAGAGTAGTTGGTTAGCTTGGTTATTGAAGCTTTAACTTTACTATTTGTGTGCTAAAAACATGGTTAAAGTGTGGTAAGTGTTTGTATCTTTTATACTAATAGCAACCGCAGTAACTGCGCAAGCATCAGACAAGAAACCAAGAGAGTACTTATGAGTGACTTAAACAGCGATTTAAAAATTACGGTAATCGATCATCCACTAGTCCGTCATAAACTCAGCCTTATGCGCGAAAAAGACTGTAGTACTTATAAATTTCGTACATTAACCAAAGAGCTTGCGCGCTTGATGGCTTATGAAGCAAGCCGTGACTTTGAAATTGAAACCTTCCCAATGCAGGGCTGGTGTGGCGAAATTACTGGTGAGCAAATCATCGGTAAAACGGCGACTATCGTACCGATTCTACGTGCAGGTATTGGCATGCTTGATGGGGTGCTCGATTTGATCCCTACTGCTAAAATCTCTGTGGTCGGTCTACAGCGTGATGAAGAAACGCTACAGCCAGTCCCGTTCTTTGAAAAATTCGTTAGCCACATGGACAAACGTCCTGCGCTGATCATTGATCCAATGCTAGCCACAGGCGGCTCAATGGTTGCGACCATCGAGATGCTAAAGAAAAATGGCTGTACTAACATTAAAGCATTGGTATTAGTGGCTGCACCTGAAGGCGTACGTTTGGTAAATGAAGCGCATCCTGACGTGACTATCTATACCGCTGCATTAGACAGTCATTTAGATGAGCATGGTTATATCATCCCAGGTCTGGGTGATGCTGGTGATAAGATTTTTGGTAAGCAGTTATCTAACAGATAAATCGCATTAGGGTAAATAAAGCCGTCATCAAAGTTATGGCAACAGCAAACAGCATCAACAATAAGGACAGATAATGAACGTATTGATTACAGGAGCAAGCGCGGGGTTTGGTAAAGCGTTGGCAGAGCGTTTGGTTGCTAACGGCCATCGCGTGATTGGTTGCGCCAGACGCCTTGATAAACTGAATGCGTTGGCAGAGACTCTAGGTGAGGCTTTTTTACCCGTGGTTATGGATGTGAGTGATACAGCTTCTATCCCGCAAATAATCGCAGATTTACCTGATGGTTTTAATCAAATAGATGTCTTGGTAAACAATGCTGGACTGGCACTTGGTACAGAGCCTGCTCACAAAGCCAGTCTTGATGACTGGATGCGCATGACTGATACCAATATTAAAGGTTTGATGGCGTTAACCCATGCCGTCTTGCCAGCGATGGTCGATCGCGATAGCGGTTATATCATCAACGTCGGTTCGATTGCTGGTAGCTGGCCTTATTTTGGTGGTAACGTTTACGGCGCCACTAAAGCGTTTGTAAAACAATTCAGCTTAAACTTGCGAGCGGATCTGATTGGCACCCAAGTACGTGTGACCAATCTTGAACCTGGTAACGTGGCTGGCACTGAGTTTTCAAACGTGCGCTATCATGGTGACGATGACAAAGCGGCCAAGGTTTATGACGGTTTTAAAACCATGACAGGTGAAGATATCGGCGATATTTTATTATGGCTAATCGAATCGCCTGCTCATATTAACGTTAACCGCCTAGAAGTAATGCCTGTCGCTCAGACCTATAATGGATTGACGATTACCAAGCAAGGTTAATACTATTTGCTGTGTTGGTTATCATACTGGCTTTAATTATTGATATATCACTTATCAACACCGACCTTGTTAGCGTAGTTCATAAGACCGAAGCAATATAGAATTATCTATATTGCTTTTTTTTGTGGCTTCGATGGCTTCGAGCGTCTGCTCATTAACCAGACGCAAATCCTGAAAGTCCAAAATCAGCACTTCGTTACGAAGACGCTCACTAGTGCGTTTATTATGTCGTATGGCAAATCCCAATACTTGCTTGCCAGTGATAGTTATCTGATTAATGATTAACTTTAAATTATTCACGTCTAATTTCTGTGACATTTTCTGAGCATTTATGAGTGCAGTCGCTGGATTTACAGTGGTGGTCAATGTTTTCGACTGCCTTACACTTTTGGGCATATCTCCTGCAAAAAACAACACCTGTTTCAGTGGTAAATATTGCGCATGCCGTACCAGCTCTTGACGAAATATAGCAGGCATATCGGTATTAAAGCCATCCTCTGTCTGCTGATAAAATGCCGTGAAGTTACGATGAAGATAACGCCCGAATACCGAAGTATTTATCCATTCTTGATAAACATCATCTGCCAATAACTGCTTAGTAAAAGCATTAGCATCAATTGTGATATTTGCATCTAAAATAGCAGATAGCATCGACAGCAAAAGCGTTTGCGGACTGGTAAATGTCTGTTGCTGCCAAACTTGTGGATATAAGCTACTATCGAGTAATGGGAATGTTGATCTGCTCATGGATTTTATCCTTAACAATCATTGCAGTCATTAAATAGCATTGGTATATGCTTACTAACAGCTTTCAGCATAAGCCAAATTCTATGTTATGGTCAGATAGTTGCTTTAATATAGCAGTCTTTTATTGACGGTATAACTACTTTGTAGTGACATGTTTTGCAGCAAAGTACCTTTAGCTAGGTTGATCGAGACAGTTTAATAAATCAAAGTGATATTACTCTATGAAAAAAACCCTTCTACCCCCTCCTACTCCTTATCAATTAAAGACGATACATATAGATACTGCTGACGGAACGTTGCTGCCCGTATCTGTCATTGGCAAAGGTAAACCTGTCCTATTACTGCACGCTTTTGGGATGGATGCGAGGAAATTTATGCCATTTATTTTACCGCTGATTCAACAATACTGCTTTTATTTGCCGCATTTTAGGGGTTTTGGTTTGGCCAGTGAGCTGACTCTGCCAACGTTTGATTTTATTGAACAATATGCACAAGATACTCAAGAAGTATTTGAGTACGTGAGCGAAGAAACCGGCTTTGAGGCCTTTCCTGTTGCTGCGATATCGATGGGAGCATTGGTCATGTGGGCGTATTTTCAGCGCTTTGGCACTCAGCGCGTGAGTCGTTATCTAAATATTGACCAAGCCCCAATTATTCATAACCAACCAGACTGGCAAGGTGGCGGCGTATTTGGTACACGACAAACCGAGTTGTTTGCGCAATTTACACAGTTAATTACCGACACCGCTTCTTATCTACAAGCGGAGCAAGTGGTCGACTTCCGTCACCTGCCCTATCGATTAAAAGTAAACTTATTAGATATGGAACGCTCTTTTTCTCTACTTTCTGTCAGTAGCAGACCTTCACAATTATTGGTAAAAGCCCTTAGTTATCGGGCACCACACAAAATCTCATTGATGGAACACGCGACTTGGCAACACAAACTGCGTTGCCTATCGGCTTATGTTGCATTACCCTACGATTACCGCGACGTTTTGCCAACGGTCAATATTCCGACTACCTTATTGATTGGTGCACGCTCACAATTATATAGTGCGGAGTGGCAACAGCGTTTGACCACTCTGCTACCCAATGCTCATAGCGTTACTTTGCCAAAATCAGGCCATGCTGTACCAATGGATGCACCAGTTAGTTTTTATAACGTGTTAAAGCAGTTTTTGGGTAGTTGAACTTTAAAACATTGGTTTGAATAGATATAAAAAAGCGACTGTAAAAGTCACTTTTTTGTTGAGTCAGCTGTGAGATGTGTTCACAGAAAACTGAAACTAATCGGTTAAGTCTTGAATCAACTCAAATCGTGGAATTTCTTTACCATCAACCGTGACTGTTTCAGTAAACATCGCAAGCGGACGCACCCACACGCCATATTCACCATATAAGCAACGATATACCACGAGCGATTCTTCAGTCTCTGAATGCTGTGCCGTATGTAATACCTGATAAAGGCTGCCTTTATAGTGGCGGTAAATGCCTTGAGAGATGGTTTTTGTCATAGCAAACTCCTACTATTAAAAAATGGCTGATAATTGTCGCTTCATAAAAAAGGTCGACAATTACTGCCGACCTCGCTTTTAATCATTTTTATAGATTATCTAACCCACCGTCACTTTTGCATAAGCCTTTTTACCTGCTTGAATTACGACCGTTTGACCTGAGATGAGACTAAAACCACCGTCAACCACTTTACCATCTACTTTAACCGCGCCGCGCTTTACCATATCTTTGGCAGCTGAGTTGTTTTTAGCTAGCTTAGCTTGGTTCAATACTTGAGTGATGAATAACGCATCTTGACCTTCTAAATCAAGCATCACTTCTGGCAAGTCAACTGGTAGCTCGCCATCTGCTAAAACATTACCAGCAGATTTGTGTGCATTGGCCGCAGCGTCAGCATCATGGAAACGCTCGATCAATTCTTCCGCTAAGATACGTTTTATCTCTTGTGGATTGCGACCGTCTTCCATTTCATTCATCAAGCCTTCGATTTCTTCCATTGGCTTAAAGCTTAAAAACTCAAAATAACGGCGAATCAAAGTATCCGGCATTGATAACAGTTTTTGGTACATCGTACCTGGTGCATCATAAATACCAACATAGTTGCCCAATGATTTAGACATCTTGTTGACACCATCCAACCCCTCTAAGATTGGTACCGTGATACATACTTGCGGCTCTTGATCATAGCGGCCTTGTAGCGTGCGACCCATCAAAATATTAAAGGTTTGATCGGTACCACCCAGCTCAACATCCGCTTTTAGGGCGATAGAATCATAACCTTGTACCAACGGATACAAAAACTCATGAATGGCAATCGGCGTTTGTGCTGCATAACGCTTAGAGAAGTCATCACGCTCAAGCATACGCGATACGGTTAACTGGCTAGACAATTGAATCATGTCGCCTGCTGACATATCTTTGAACCATTCAGAGTTGAACACAATGCGCGTTTTTTCTTTGTCTAAAATCTTAAATACTTGCTCAGCATACGTTTGCGCATTGACTTTGATTTGTTCATCGGTCAGCGGAGGGCGCGTGCTGTTTTTGCCAGAAGGGTCGCCAATCTTGGCCGTATAATCACCGATTAGAAAATAAATCTCATGACCCAAATCTTGAAAATGTTTAAGCTTATTGATCAATACTGTGTGACCCAAATGTAGATCAGGTGCAGTAGGATCAAAGCCTGCCTTGATACGTAGCGGACGGTTGAGCTTTAGCTTAGCCACTAAGTCATCTTCAGATAATATCTCTTGCGTACCACGCTGAATAAGGGCCAGTTGTTCTTCTAGGGTGTAAGTTTGATTGGTCATGATGCTCTCTATATATCACTTTAATTGGGATTTTTGTGAATGACGGTTACTGGCTCAACACCTTAGGAAGTTTAGAACCTCAAAAGGTTGGAAAAAATGCTAGAATTTGACAGATATACTAGCGTTTTTTAAGGTAAATTGCCATGACCAACCCCGCATCGATTGCTGATACTGACCATAATGCCCTTGCAGACTTGCTTATGAATAATGGTTTGGATAACTCCTCAGACGATATTGATGATTTGACCTCTGATAATTCGAACTATGCCACACTGACCGATGCACTTGAGCAAACGGTGTTTGAAAGCTTCGATGATGGTTTATATATTGGCATGATGTCTGGCACCAGTTTGGATGGTATGGATGCGGTCCTTTGTCAGTTTAATCCTGAGATAAGTAACGAAGATAACACCCAACCACCAATGCGACTGCTTGCAACCTATAGCCAAGACTTTCCACCACGTCTGCGTGAAGTACTGTTAGCATTGTGTCAGCCGAATGGTGTACAAGCATTGACGACTGCTACCGACCAATCAGACGTTGACTCAAAAACCGAGCCAAAGAGCGAACCATATAGCGAGTTGGATTGGTTCGGCTGGGCAAGTCGCGAGTATGCTGTATTCGCGAGCGAAGTGGTCAATACTTTATTGCAACAATCAAATACCGATCCTGAGTCAGTACTGGCGATTGGCTGTCATGGACAAACCGTACGCCATCGTCCACAGATGGGCTTTAGCTTGCAACTGGTCGATGCTAATATTATCGCTGAGCGTACAGGCATCAGCGTGGTCAGTGATTTCCGTCGTCGTGACATGGCAGTTGGCGGTCAAGGTGCGCCTTTAGTACCTGCGTTTCATCAGGCATTGTTTGCCAACCCTGATAGCACTCGTGCGCTATTGAACTTAGGCGGTATTGCTAATATAACGGTCCTGCCAGCTAATGAGGAAGATCAAGTTGTTGGCTACGATACTGGACCTGCCAACTTATTATTGGATGCGTGGACCTCGTTGCATACTGACAATGATTATGACGCAGGTGGCGCTTGGGCGCAGTCTGGAACCATCATTGAACCATTATTACAGCAACTTTTGACACATCCATTTTTTGCTCAGTCTCACCCAAAAAGTACAGGCCGTGAAGACTTTAACTTAACTTGGTTGCAAGATGAGCTACAGGCTTTTGAGCAGGCCAATGCTAACATCAGTTATTCAGCAGCCGATGTGCAAGCAACCTTGACGGAGTTAACGGCCATCAGTGCCAGTACGCAAATCAATATGTTTATCAGTGATTCCAAAAACAGTTCGGTCTATGTTTGCGGTGGCGGCGCATTGAATGACTATCTAATGAAACGTCTGCAAGCACACCTACCTCATTACACCGTACAAACCACTGCACATTTAGGGCTTGCGCCAACGTGGGTAGAAGCTGTTGCGTTTGCATGGTTAGCCAGACAAACACTAATGGGTGAAACTGGCAATTTACCCGCTGTCACAGGTGCAAATAAAGGTGTGGTATTGGGTCAAGTATGTTTCGCCTGACCAGTTAAATTTTAGTTTACATACGTGCACCTATGTGTTTTATAATGACTTTTGAAACGCCATTCTCTTAGGACCTGTAAGTATAGGATATATCGCATGAGCCAGAATAGTAGTTCAACTGTCGACCAAGCCACCACTGATGACAAAAATAATATGACTGCAGCACCTGTACACAAATCGCGTCAAAAACCACCTCACTATGAGCGTTCTGATGATACTCGCGTCGTAGTTACTGGCATGGGCGCTATTACGCCGCTCGGTTTAGACGTCGATAGCTCATGGGCCAAATTGCTCAATGGCGAGAGTGGTATCTCACCAATTACGCATTTCGACGCCACAGGCTACCGTGCGCAAATCGCAGGTGTGATCAAAGACTTTGATGCCAAGCAATATATGAATGCCAAAGATGCGCGTCGCTATGATGAGTTTATGCATTATGGAGTCGCCGCTTCTGCCATGGCACTAAAGCACGCTGGTTTCATCGATGAAGTCAGTGCTGCTGACGCACCTGTGCAAGGCGTTGACCAAGATCGCTTCGGGATTATTTTAGGTTCAGGTATTGGCGGTATCCAAACGATTGAAAACAGTCGTGATACCTTGCATGAAAAAGGTGCAAGCAAAGTCTCACCTTTTATTATTCCAGGCTCTATCGTCAACATGGCCGCTGGACTAGTAGCGATTAAGCATAAGTTAAAAGGTCCAAACCTTGCGACATCAACCGCTTGTACCACGGCGACTCATGCGATGGGTCTTGCCGCTCGTTTGATTGCTTATGGTGATGCCGATGTTATGTTGGCTGGTGGTAGTGAAAAGGGCTCTAGCCCACTTGGTATAGCTGGCTTTAGTGCGATGCACGCACTCTCTACTCGCAACGATGAACCAACCAAAGCGTCACGTCCATTTGATAAAGGTCGTGATGGGTTTGTCCTTGGTGACGGTGCTGGCGTAGTGGTATTGGAAAGTCTTGCCCATGCCAAAGCACGTGGTGCAACGATATTAGCAGAGCTGGTCGGTTTTGGTATGAGCGATGATGCCAGTCATATTACCGCGCCACCAGAAGACGGTAGCGGTGCAGCAAAAGCGATGAAAAATGCACTAAACGATGCCGGCATCGAATCATCAAGCGTAGGTTATGTCAATGCGCATGGCACTAGCACCCCTGCTGGTGACGTGGCTGAGTCTATTGCTATCGAAACTGTTTTCTCACCTGTAAAAGACAGCATCTTAGTCAGCTCAACTAAATCAATGACAGGGCATTTACTTGGTGCCGCTGGCGGGGTTGAAGCCATCTTTACCGTACTCGCTCTACAGAACCAGCATGTGCCACCGACGATTAATCTAGACGATGTCGAAGACAACTGTAACCTCGATTACGTCGCAAACAAATCACGCAAAGTTGATAACTTGCAGTATGCAGTGTCTAACAGCTTTGGCTTTGGTGGTACCAATGGCTCCTTGGTATTTGCTCGCTGGCCTATTAATCAATAACAGCCACCTATCTACATCTCAGCGCATAGTAATGAATGCGTTGTAACGTTGGTGTCAGATTTGCTACGTTTGTCCACTTGCAGCCCCTTATCGTACTTGCGTATGATAAGGGGTAATTTTTGGAACATTTATGGAAGATACCATGTCAAGCTACTCATTTTCCCATCAGTTTTATCAACGCTGGACGTGTGCACCTGAGCCAGTACGCGCAGCGATTACCCAAGAACTAAAAGACATCACTACTCTGCTGCAATCTGACACCTCATTTGAAGACTTTACTTTTAACACCCATGATTTAGATACTCATGTAGACGAGCTATATGATAACTACAATGCAGAGCAAGCCATTGCTAAAGCAATCACGGATAAACAAGAACAAGAAGAAGCCGCTGCAAAACAAAAACTAGAAGAAGAGCAAAAGAAAAAAGAGGCAGAAGAAGCCACACGTAAAGCAGAAAAAGCTCTAGAAGAACAAGAAGAACAAGAAAAAAATGAGCAGGCAGCGTTAGAGAAAGACAACGATAAAGAGCTGCCTGCTAATGATGTAGAAAAATCAAGCACAAATAAAGTCGTGACAGATAGCGCTGTTACTGATGACTCTAGTGCAAAGACTAAAAAGTTAGCATCAGAAACAACTAATACTAAAGATAACGCTAGCGATAACAAAAATACTGACAGCAAAGCCATTAGTGAACAAACACAGGCGCTTAGTGATAATCACATTAAAGATATAAACAACAAAGCCAGTGCAGCGATTAACTTGGCATTAAAAGACGCGAAGCTAGATACGACACATCAACTGCTAATCCGTGAGCTGGAAACACAGATTGATGACTATTTAAGCGAACAAATGATGCTAATGTCTGAAAATTTAAAGTCTTGGCTACGTGCTGAGGTCACCCAACACTTTAGCAAACAGAGTGACTCAACTGCTGACAACGAAGCTGCTAAGGAAAGTATTCACTAACAACAGTGTATATTTTTCAATATTAGACTTACCGTTAGAAATAACCGCTCAGTAGTAAGTATTAGACAACAAACAATAAAAAGCCCCGTAAATAACTTACGGGGCTTTTTAATGCTTTTATTTAATATTTTGAGCTTAGTATTAAATGGCTTTGGTACGTTCAGTCAGCCATTCAAGCGCTGCGCCTTCAACACGATCTTTTAGCTCTGCTAAAACTTGGCTATGATAGTCATTTAGCCAATCTATCTCTGTTTGATCCAACAACGACGGCTCAATCAGGCGCGTATCGATTGGGCAATAAGTGATGGTCTCAAAGTTTAAGAAGTCACCAAACTCTGTTTCAGTGGGCTTAGCAACTGGCGTATTCACTACCAAGTTCTCGATACGGATACCCCATTTGCCTTCGCGGTATAGACCTGGCTCATTACTAGAAATCATACCGACTTTCATCGCACGCTCTTTTGGTGTGCTAGCGCTATAGGCGATAACTTGTGGGCCTTCGTGTACGTTTAAGAAATAGCCAACGCCGTGACCCGTACCATGACCATAATCCATCTGTGCTTGCCACAACGGCGCACGGCAAATAGCATCAATTAACGGTGAGGCGATACCATCAGGGAAATGCGCTTTCGCCAAGGCAATATGGGCTTTTAAGACAGTAGTAAAGTCGCGTTTATGCTCAGAGCTTACTTGCCCGATACCAACTACGCGGGTGATATCTGTCGTACCGTTTTGATACTGTGCACCTGAGTCAATCAGTAGTAATCCCCCTTCGCCCTCAGCCACATCAAGATAGCTAAAGTTTTCTGGCGTAGCGCGGTAATGTGGCAACGCACCGTTCTCATTAAAGCCTGCGATAGTCGGAAAACTTGGTGAGACATAATGTGGCTGTTGACTACGTACATCTATTAGCATGCTATCCACATCTAGCTCACTTAAACGCTCGCCGTCTGCTAGACGCTGTTCAAATGTAGCAAAAAATTCAGCCAAAGCAGCACCATCTTGACGCATTGCTTCACGCACATGATCAATATCTGCATCTGACTTCACAGATTTAAGCAATGTACTAGGCGCCATTTGCTCGATAAAGCCAACATCATCTGCCATTTTTGAGAGTGTACCTACTGCGACTTTGCTCGGATCTAACAATAGTAAATCGTTTGGCGTTAATTCACTTAATGCATCCTGTACAGCAGAATAGTTAGCCAATGTGATACCGCTGTCTTTTAGACTTTGGGCAATATCTTCGCTCACTTTATCGTTATCAACGAACAGCGTTGCATTGTCCGCGTCAATCAACATATGTGACAAGAATACCGGATTATAATCAACATCAGCACCGCGCAAGTTCGTCAACCAAGCGATATCGTCTAGACTTGAAAGTAAATGATGGGTCGCACCTGCTTCTGCCATACCTTCGCGTACTGCAGCAAGTTTCGAGGTAGCAGTCTGAGCAAGGAACTGAGCATCATGGGCATATAACTTGGCCGCCGGTAGTGCTGGGCGATCTGCCCAAATCTCTGTTAATACATCACGCTCAGTGATCAAAGTAATGTCGTTGGCATCAAAAGCATTTAACAGGCGATCTTGTTCAGCGATAGACAGCACATTACCATCTACTGCCACGCTATCCCCTTCTTGCAAATGCTCGGCTAACCAATCGATATGATTTGGCTGACCTGGCGCAAGCTTTTCTAAAGTAATACCTGTACCTTCTAACTGATCAGCAGCATGTACCCAATAACGGCTATCCGTCCATAAACCTGCAAAGTCAGCAGTCACGACTAGCGTGCCGACAGAACCGGTAAACCCTGACAGCCATAAGCGTGCTTGCCAGTACTCTGGTAGGTATTCAGATAAATGTGGATCAGCAGAGGGTACGATGATTGCGGTAAGGTCTTGCGCTGCTAAGGTGCTACGTAAATTAGCAATACGTTCGTGAATGGCTTGTTTATTCATTAAATGTGTCCTTATAGATGTTATGAAATATGATGATGACGCGATTATTTACAATCGTCTTGTTCTAATAGTTGTCTTGTTTGAGTTATTGATACTGCTTTGGTTTTAATAAGACATTTGTTATCGGTAGTAGTTATCCAAGCAAGCTGTTATTTATCTAACTATGTTTGTTTGGATAATTAATTCTGTTTATTAAGAATAGAAAACTGAGATAAATACAAGCTTACAAAACGCTGTACTGATACTTGTCCTGAGCTATTATTAGATGTTTGGGCGGATAGTAAGCTTTCAATAGCTTGTGCCAAATATCTCACTAACTAAAACAATAAAACGTGCTACCAATTATGGTAACACGTCTCGTCATGCGTCATTTGTGCTGTTGTTATTCACAAATGTACATCAGACTATCTTATTGCTTGGCCAGTTGTTTCTCACGCTCGCTTTCTTTGAGCATTTTATTGATAGGTTTTGCTAGTATCAATAATATTACAGCGGTAACTACCAAGAAGATGGTCATGGTGGTAAATAGGCCTGGAAGCCCTTCGATTTTATCAGCAGATACATGTCCACCGAAGAATGCGGCGACCAAGTTACCCATAGCAATAGAGGCAAAGAACAGCCCCATCATTTGCCCTTGCATACCCTCTGGTGCCAGCTTTGTCATGGCAGACAAACCAACTGGGCTCAATGCTAGCTAGCTCACCTAGCGTCAATAATAATAAACTACCAACCAACCATAATGGCGATGCCAAGCCAGCACCAGGCGCTAAAATACTTTTTGAGGCAAAAATCATCAAAGCAAAACCTGCGGCTGCAAGTAGCATACCGAGTGCAAACTTAGCCATACTGCTAGGCTCAAGACCTCGGTTGCCAAGCTTGACCCAAATAATACTAACGATCGGTGCCAACATTAGAATAAATAGCGGGTTCAATGACTGGAACCAAATACTTGGTATCTCAAATCCTAAAACATTTAGATCGGTATAACGATCGGCAAATAAGTTAAAAGACGTTGGCTGCTGCTCAAAGCTTGACCAAAACAGCGTCGAACCGATGATTAAGACAAAGCAAATTAACAAGCGTAGTTTGTCAGTCTTATCCAATCGCGGTGAGATAAACATAATAGCAAAATACAAGATGACCACCGCAGCAATGATATACGTCATATACTCTGCAACCATCTCAGGGTTGAACGATATCATACCGGTAGACACTAGTAGCACTGCAGCTACTAGCAACGCGACGAAGCCACCAACCCAGCGACCGATGTTTTTGTAATGGTCATTGGACTTTTCCCATTCGGCAGAGATGCCTTTAGCGCGTGCATAACGCGTTAAGTTCTTTTGTGCGACAAAACGATAGATCAGTAATGAGACCAGCATACCCAAACCACCAACGCCAAAGCCGACATGCCACATGCCTTTTTCTTTGAATACGCCAACGATAAGTGCTGCTAGTAACGCACCGATGTTGATACCCATATAGAACAAGGTAAAACCGCCATCACGGCGAGAGTCACCTTTAGGATACAAAGCACCCACCATCACTGAGATACAGGTCTTAAACAACCCTGAACCTAAGACAATACAGATTAAACCAACAAAGAACAGCGTCATACCAAACATCGCTGAAAGCGCGATACACAAGTGACCAAGGGCAATAATGATACTACCCCACCACAATGCACGCTCTTGACCTAGCCAGTTATCTGCTAGCCAACCACCTGGTACTGCTGCTAAGTATAACGAACCCGCAAAAATACCATAAATAGCGGAAGCGGTGACTTCACTGAAGCCAAAACCGCCACTGCTCACTGTTGCCACCATAAATAAAACCAATAGTGGACGAATACTATAATAGGAGAATCGCTCCCACATTTCGGTAAAAAACAATGGGCGTAAGGGCGCAGGATGTCCCATAAAGCCATTGTCTAGTGCCTCTAGCTCTGCTGCACTAGCCCCCGATTTTGTTTCTGTGCCCATAACTTTATTCCTTTAAAGATCATATTTGTAATGACCAAAACCCTGACTATTCAGGTGGACGGTCATATAGGCGGAACATTGTTTCACTTGGTTATGGGCAAGTAAAGAAAAAGTTGGTTAAAAATTACACAAATACTCATAAAAAAGAACCCGCTCTCAATGGTTGAGAACGGGCTCTTTTTCTGACCATACAGGCCAGTAATATTATACTTACAGCACTGTTCATATAGGCTTCATAATACAGCTCATTTTATCATTGAATAGCACTAGTAGCACTATTTTGAATCAGTGACATATTCATACTATAGATTACTGTGCTGCAGTCTCATCAGTAGCTTCGCCAGCATCTAAGTCACCGTCCGCTTGCTCAGCTGTCAAATCAGCATCGGCAACAGCAGCTTGGTTCACAGTGCCAGAAGCAGTTGCTGTACCGGCTTCTGCAGTAACAACTGCACTATCTGCATCTGTCGCTGGTGTCACGGTTGCATCTGCTGCAGTATCAAGTGCTGCAGCATCTGACGGTTCTTCTGTTGTTGCAGCTGCTGCATCGGCTGGAGCCGCTTCTTCTTCGGTAGCAGTGGCTTCTGCCTCATCTGCCGCAGCTGACGCTTCAGTTGTCTCAGCAGTGATATGCTCGCCTGCTGGACGTAAAAATGCAGAAATACCAATAAGTAAGACAATACCTAAGAACATGGCAATGCCACCTAAAGCGAATAACAGCTCTTTTTTTGGATTGTTATTGACGATACCTTCTGACATACCTTATCCACCTTGCACAAAATATTTGAAATATTGACCTATTATATCGCAATTTATACTGATTTGTGAAAACCCTTAAGTATTTAAAGGGTTTATTATTCACAATTCTAACATTCGTTTTTGGCACTTGTGACAGCCAACTGCTTAATAAGCTGTTCATCACTCGAAACCCATACCTCTCACATCACAATATTACTTAGCCAAACGTACTGGAGCCTTTGCTCTTTTACCCAAATAGCTAAGTATCAGCAACAGTGCCATGATAAACAAAATAGGATACTGACCAAAGCGCATGAATGGCGTGTTGCCAACTCGTGCCTGAATATCACCGCGCAATACAGTACGTTCAAACTGCGGTGCGCGCTCTAAGATACGACCTTTATGGTCGATAATAGCCGTCACTCCTGTGTTGGTCGCACGCATAAACCAGCGGCCATTTTCTAACGCACGCATCTGTACCATCTGTAGATGCTGTAGTGGGCCTGCCGACGTACCAAACCAAGCATCGTTTGAGATGGTTAATAAGAAGTCTGTGCCAATCGCATTTTTGCGCGTGGTATCTGGATACGCCACTTCGTAACAAATGGCTGCACCTAAATTATGCCCTCGCACACGTAGCGGTGACTGCTGATCACTACCGCGACTATAGCTCATGATATCTTGGCTACCTGCTAGATTAGGCAAAATATCAAGCACGCCTTCAAATGGGATATATTCACCAAATGGGACTAGGCGCTGCTTTTTATACAAACCCTCCGCCTCTGCCCCTAGCGCGACCACACTATTATAAAATGGCGGATATTTATCTGTACTGGCATCAAATGCTGCTTCATCCTTATAAGGAATACCTGTCACCCATGTCGTGTCAGTCTCTTTGGCCATCTCTACCATTTCACTGATAAAACCAACGGCTTCTGTCTGAAACATAGGGATCGAAGACTCAGGCCACAGCACAATGTCACGCCCCCATTCGTCACGAGTCAATGTTGCATAGATTTCTAGGGTTTCTATCTGATATTCGGTGAGCCATTTTAGGTCTTGTGGGATGTTGCCCTGAATCAAAGACACTGATAAGTCAGGGGTACCCTTTGGTTTGGTCCACTGCGGATTGATCAACCATAGCGCGCTACTAATGATTAACAATGCTATCGATGGAATCATATAACCAGCGCGGCGACGCAATAGCTCAACAATACTAGCAGCCAATAGTACCGCTACAAAGGAAACCGCAAAGACGCCAGCCACAGGTGCTAGCGAGGACAGCCAGTACTGTTCAGTAAATGCATAACCGACAAACAGCCATGGAAAACCTGTAAATAGCCAAGTTTTCATCCACTCTTGAAGTATCCAAAGGGCAGCAAAAGATAACGGCTGCTTGCCAACCACGCGATTGAATATTAGCGCCAAAAATCCATGGAACAACCCCATACCCAGACCCATAAGTGCAATCATAATCAGCGCAAGCCATGCGGGTGTATCACCATAGACATGAATAGACGTGTACAACCAAAATGCGCCAACACACCACAACCCCGTACCATAGGCTTGACCAATTAGAAAGGCGCGGCGACCTGTCATTGCTGGCACCAATAACGCATATAAAATAGCAGGTGATACCAAAGCAACCGGCCAAATACCATAAGGCGCGAGCGCGAATATAAAAGCTGCCCCTGCCAGCCAAGCTATTAGTACCGTCAACCCCATATGTAAACCTTTAGGCTTATCGGGGTTCAGACGTTTTTGCAAATCAACAGTAGACAGACGCATAGCAGTTATCCAAAACCATATTTTCTAAAATTTCTCAGCTAAGCTGTGAGATAAAACTCACGCAAAGCTTGACTGCATAATGCTTTATGCAGAGCCACAAATAGAACCCACCCATGATACCAGTCAAAATCTACAAGTGGGTAAATTTGCGTAGCTAAAACCTCATTCTAAAAAGTAAAAGGCGGAAAGCAAAAAAACACGATTTTTCATCGTGTTTTTTATTGAATTTGCTAGAAACGAGATGGTCAGGAACTGTATTCATTGGTCACTTACTATAACCATATGGGCACATTAGTGGCTACCTATCAATATCTGTTGCTCGTCATTGATTTTAGTCAGCTCTAAATTTTGGATAAATCGCCCTTCTACATCAGTAATGGTAATTTGCCAGTCATCTATCATGACGCTTTCACCTTCTAAATCGCCCACGAAGCCAAGCGCTTGCATGACCAAACCACCCATCGTATCGACATCGGTATCGTCAAAACGGCTACCAAGCTCATCGTTACAGTCTTCAATCACTGTAGATGCTTGGACGCGCCATGTATTTGGCTTTTCTGGATCAGGAACGATATTATTAATGTCACTGTCTTCATCAAAATCATCATGCTCATCGACGATGTCACCGACGATCTCTTCTAACAAATCTTCCATGGTGACGACACCACCAAAGTTACCAAACTCATCAACGACAATCGCCATATGCACTTGGGTACGCTGCAATGAGCGTAGTAAGGTATCAGAACGCGCCGTTTCACTGATATATAACGGTTGGCGCACCAAGTCTCTAAGACGTTTACTGTCAATTTTGTCTTCTTGGTTGCGGACCATATGTACCAGAATCGGAATCAAGTCTTTTGCCAATAAGATGCCGATAACTGCATCATCATCTTGACTGTCAAAAACAGGATAGCGCGAGTGAGTGGTATCAAGAATGATGTCCATCACTTCGGCAAGACTGGTGCTCTCATGCAGGCCAACCACTTGTGGTCGCGGTGTCATGATTTCGCGAACTTGTGTCGCAGGCAAATCTAGCACGCCTTCTAACATATCGACCGTATCAGGCTCTAAAAACTGGCGCGAGTCTTGTACCAGACGAATCAATTCATCACGGGTTTCGGGGGCGGTCGATAGCCAGCGTTTTAAGCCGCGCATCGACCAACTACTCGGGCTGGGAGTGTCGTCAGACATGGTGGTGTGATTTAACCTCTTTAGTTAATAAAAATTGGAGTTATATTCGATAAAAAACGAAAAATACTCAATAAAAAACAAGTAGAGCCTAGATGGGGATAAAAGTGGTAAATAAAACAGCTGATTTATCATTAATTAATGGATAAATAATAAATTTGCTAATACAAATTAGCTTCACTTTATCTCAAGGCTCATCGACATTCAACGATAAATTCACTCAAATTATATTGTCAGCGTGTTATAAACTTTGCTATGGTCAAAGCCTTTATTTATCAAAACAAACCTTATGTCGCTACGTTCCATTTTTTCTCGCTTGCTTTCGTCGCGTTCACGCAGTCGACTTATAGACAGTCGCGACTCAGAGAGCCAAAAATTAGAAAGTAAAATATCAGGAAACCACACACCAGAAAGTAGGCAGCCAAAGTCTACATGGCGACATCGTCTTACGATTTTTTTGATTGCCGTTACGTTGTTGTTATCAGCAATTTGGTTGCTATTAGCGATTTGGTATCAGTACGGCATCAGCTCAGTATTAACTTGGCTTGCGACAATAGCGATTGCCAGTATATTAGCCGCATTGCTAAGTACACGTTATTGGGATACTGTCACAAAAGTATTGCAAAATGACTCACGGTCGAATAAAAGGTTAATTAGCAAAGGCACCGTAACCAAGGTACTTATCGGCATATACAGCACTGTTTGGCTCATAGGTTTAGGTTGGTTTTTTTCTATCGAGCCTAAACAAGATCGAGAATGGATGGCTGAGGTCGACCAGCAGGTTTCCTATGAGCGCGATGCGACCAATCCTGATTTGGTTACTTTAACCAATGTACGTAATTTTGATTGGCAGACCGAAGCAAATGCTAATGAGCATTGGGATACCCGTACGATTGATTTGTCTAAACTATCAGGCGTCGATGTGACCAACTCTTACTGGATGGGGCCGCTCATTGCTCATACCTTGGTTAGCTTTCGATTTGAAGATGATAGACCACTTGCCTTCTCATTTGAGATTCGTAAAGAAGACGGCGAGTCTTTTTCGGCGCTAGCTGGTTTTTTTCGACGCTATGAGCTGAGCCTAATTGCCGCAGAAGAGCGCGATATTATCTATACACGCAGCAATGCGCGCGGTGAGCAGGTTTATCTGTTTCCTATCAGTAATTTGCAACAGCACGAAGTGAGATCACTGTTTGAATCTTACCTAACGGCGGCTGATGATTTGAACACTAAACCTGCTTGGTACAATACATTGGTCAGTAACTGCACCAATATTATCTTTTATATGGCGCGTATCGTGAGTGGCGATCGCTTACCATGGGATTATCGAATTTGGGTATCTGGTTGGCTACCAAACTATCTATATGATGTGGGCATGTTGGATGCAGCGCCCGAAAAAGACAACCAGCCTTGGTCAATGAACACATGGTATGAACGCACTCATATCAACCCAAAAGCAAAGGGCTTTGATAATCAGACTAACTCACAGTCTAGTGTTAGTAGAGATGAAAACAGTAGCGAATTTTCGCAACAGATTCGTCAAGATATACCGATACCATCATTGGCAAACTCACAAGCCAGTGCTGAAGCAAAAGCCAAATCTACGGCTCAATCATCTGACTAACACTGGTAGAAATGCTTTCTTGTAACTAAATCAACTTGAGACAACGATGAACTAAGGGTTAACCCAATTAATTACCCGCGTTTCCATCTCTTCATCAGACATGCCGATTTCAGTGACACAGCGTCCAGCGACACCTACGTTGGCCGCTCGCATTTGCTGTTGTGTCATTACAGCGTCCTCGGTCAATAACAAATGCCAGCTTGGTAAGCCTTGCCCTTTATATAGACGCTTATAGGCACAGTGTGACGGTAGCCACATCATGTTTGGCAAGTTTTCCATAGTCAGCTGAATACAATCTGGTACGTACTCTTGACGCGTTGCATAGTGACTGCAATATCCGGTTGAGCAGTCCATCAGCTGGCACGTGACATCGGTATATTCAACCAATTCTTCATCGTCATCATTGTCGATATACTTGATCAGGCAGCAACTGCCGCAACCATCACACAATGCTTCCCACTCGCTATGATTTAACTCATTTAGTGCAAATCGCGACCAAAACTGCGAGCGTAGTGGCTCAGGCCTAGAATCAGAACCAGCACTAAAATCGACATCAGCACTATCAGGAAACAAACTTACCGACTGGACAGGCGTGACTGCTGAATCGAAACCTGAGTTCAAGTCTGATTGGTCATGATTTTTGTTTAATAAGTTTATAGTCATAGAGTCGCAGTAGCATTTTGATAAAGAGCGTTACAGTATTATAGCTGTTTTTGCTAGACATGGGCGTTAAGGTAGTACGAGTTAGGAAAACGAACCATCATAATGACAAATAATTAAAACTCACAACATAAAAAGGGACAATAATATGTCAATTAAGACTTTTGAATTAATCAGTACTACCGAGAATGGTGTTGAACTTATCAGCTATGCTGCACTACCAGAGGACGCATCAGATGAAAAACCAGCAGCAGGCATCTTAGTTGCCCCAGAATGGTGGGGCGTCGTCGATCATCCAAAATCAGTGGTCGAGCGTTTGGCAGAAGCAGGCTATGCGGCTGTAGCAATGGACGTATACGGCGAAGGTAAATTAACCACTGATGCGGCAATGGCAAATATGTGGATGGAGCA
The DNA here is from genome assembly GCF_052376235.1 of Psychrobacter sp. AOP7-A1-24. Lineage (NCBI taxonomy): Bacteria > Pseudomonadati > Pseudomonadota > Gammaproteobacteria > Moraxellales > Moraxellaceae > Psychrobacter > Psychrobacter sp. AOP7-A1-24. Next base: position 19,654 of record NZ_JBQSVM010000012.1, read on the forward strand.
AGTACTTGCCGATCAAGACACGCTAATGTCTCGCTGCCGCTTAATCCTCAATGATTTCAGTGATCAGCTATCAGTCGACGGTGACAACTTAGGCGCAATTGGTTACTGCTTCGGCGGTAAAGTAGTACTAGATATGGCTCGTGAAGGTATGCCATTAAAAGCAGTCGCAACTTTCCACGGAAACCCATCGGCAAAACAACCAGCGGATGAAAACTTCGCCGCAAAAGTGTTAGTCGCTCATGGCCGTGATGATTCAATGGTATCAATGGATGCTATCGAAGGTCTAAAATCAGAGCTAGACGCAGCTGATGTGGACTATACTATCGACGTCTATGACAATGCTAAACATGGCTTTACCAATCCACAAGCCGATGAGCGTGCTGCTAAAAATGAAGTAGATCTTGGCTATAATGAAGCGGCTGCTAAACAAAGCTGGGAAAACATGCTTGAGTTCATGAAAGCCAACTTGGCATAAGAATCATTGTTAGAATCGTCGTTTATAAGATTTTATTTTAAACAACAAGCCATTTGACGAGCCTATTAGAAGCCTTTGTTTAAGATGGATTTATACGACAAGTAAGAAACAAGTAAGAAAATAGTCATTACCAAAAGGGTAGCTTAATTATTGAGCTGCCTTTTTATTTTGAGTGTCATTTAGCATTTATCTTTTAGATAAGTCATTAGAGTAGTCTTGTGCTTCTTTTCGAATCACGTCATTATCACTTTACTATAAACTGGATTGAGTGACGAAGATGTTGTATCTAATGGTGACCCAGTTGGGCTGGCTGGCTTTTACGATTTTATTGATCGTAGTGGTCGCGTTATATACTAGGATAGCTCGAAGAATCGAGCATCTACGCCGTGATGTGACGAAACTGCAAGCTGAGCTTGAGCAGCAAAGACATCGTAGTATGACGTCTCCGTCTGCACCTTTGGTTGATCAAAGTGAGCATTTAAGCAACACTGCTACTGACGACAATGCTCTTAAAGACTATGACGCTAAAGCTACAGCTTTTGACTCACAAAAACTTTCTCCAGACAATCGTCCGCTTGTATCGCCACCACCGCTTCCTACCGTTACTTCAGACTCGACCATACACGCAGCATCAAACATCTATGATGATAAATCTACAGACAATCATGCTTCTATAAATACGCAAAATCCAACGTCTACCCCATCTATTGAGCCTGACGAACGCTCATTACCTATCGTTACCTCACTAATTCATTCAATAAAAAACTGGTTTTTCGGCGGTAATTTAGTTGTGCGGGTCGGCGTACTGGTACTGCTGGTAGGTGTGGTGCTCCTGCTTCGCTTATTAAGCGAATATATCGAGATTTCGATTGCAACAAAGCTGACAGCAGTTGGTGTTACAGGGTTGGCATTGGCAGCACTGGGATTGAAGTTAACCGCAAAACGTTTTTCTTACGGTATCACGTTACAAGGCGCAGGCTTAGCAATTACGTATCTAAGCACCTTTTTTGCTTATAGCGTTTATGAAATCCTTCCTAGTATCCCAAGCTTTATCGGGCTTGGGTTATTATCTGCTATTACCGTTGCCCTCGCCGTACGTCAAAATGCCTTCCCATTAGCATTATTGGCGTTATCTGGTGGGTTTTTTGCACCGATTTTGACAAGTGAGGATACTAGTAGCTTGACCACGTTATTCAGCTACTACTTATTATTAAACGTCACCATTGCCGTCATTGCTCACTATCGACCATGGAAAATATTGAATATATTTGGTGTGATGGTGACATTTGGTTTGGCATACTATTGGGGAATAAGCGAGAACCTGAGCGCCGTCATTGAAACGCAGCGCTGGTCATTGGTAGCATTGGTTATCTTACACTGGCTGCTGTACCTATTCGTCGTCATTCGTTATGCGCAGCAAATCATCACCTATAATGCGCTAAATGAAAGGGATCTCAGCCGTACCGATAGTGCCGATATCGCAAGGCATTCAGACAAAATCTATATAGGCAGCTCCTACGTATTTCCTATTGATACTGGCTTGTTGTTTTCAGTACCGCTACTGGCTTTTGGATTGTTTTCTACTTTACTAAACGACATCTCTAATGCCTTAACCATTACCAGTGCCATCTTGGCGGCAGTTTATCTTGGGATAGGCTGGTTGTTCATCCAGCGCAGTAGATGCTATGCTTTAATCACCGAAGGGATGCTGGCGCTAGGATTAGGATTTTTTGCACTCGTTATTCCGCTGACGCTAAATGCTGAATGGATTGCTTTCGGTTGGTCTGTACAAGGATTGGCGCTAGTATGGTTTGGACGACGCTCGCTGCGGTCGTGGTCTGTGTTATTCGGCTTATTATTACAGCTAGTCAGTATTGGTATGCTAGTGACAACAGCGACATTCTCTAGCAAAGACTACCCCGTTTTAGCCTTTAGTATTTCAGCGCTCAGCTATCTAGCGTCCGTCTTTATCTTGCGCGCTAGCAACTCTCCTTCTGCGCTGATTAGTACGTTAGACGGCATTAACAACTTTAATAGCCTTAACAATAATGGCGCTACATCCTCCTCAGTCATACAGTCACAAAAACTGGACGTCACATCAGATGCATTAACCAGCTATGCACATGCGCTAGGTGTCAGTATGCCAGCTGCACAGCAATGGCTGACTTCTATCAATAGTCAGAGCCGCGTGTTCAAATTCGTTTGGCACAGCCCTAGATTCATCAAACTTTTAACATTGACGGCGATGGCTTGGATGCTACAAGTATTAATGCTTGATTTGCATCATTGGTTTGATATCTGGCAATCAAGCACGACGGTAATTGGACTGGCAGCACTTATAAGCTTGATCGGTTACTGGGTCATCAATTGCTATCGTTCATGGGCGGAGATTAGACAGCTTAATTATGGATTATTAGCCCTATTTTACTTTATGCTAATACTGCAACTGCCCCAAAAGTTTGAGCAGAATTTGACGTGGGTAACAGCAGAATGGTTGGTGTTCATAGGGTTAATAATTGGCTGGTTAATTATGGGTCAGCTATGGCTAAAAACATGGTTTGATACATGGTCTGATAATAACAACACCTCACGCTATACTGCTGCAAGCTGGCTAGGGACTGGTATCTTACTGATTGCTGCCGCTGCACATTATGGACTGCCAGACTCTGGTGGCGTGATGGCCTTCTTGTTTTCAGCAGCTCTCATATTATTTGGGTTATGGTTCAATCATCGTTATATTGGTCAAAATAAAGAAAATACATCAGCTAATAAAACGTCAAAACAAGGCCTGCTATATTGGTTTGATTGGCAACAGGCACTATTAGGATGTGCTGCCATCTTTGCTCCCATTGCCTTACTTTGGGTCGTTCTCACCAATTGGTCTTACGATGGTGTGATTTGGGCAATGTCTTATTTTCCATTGTTTAACCTGTACGACATCACATCGTGGCTGACGATATTGGTTGGTTTTAGTCTGTATTACATCAGCCAGCGTCGCCACAATGAAACTCTTACCAAGTCGAGTATAGCGGCCAAAACTAAGCACGTATTCACCGCTGAAAATCTGCTAATTATATTGGGACTGATCAGTTTTTGGTTAATCTCTAGCATGTTGGTCCGAACGCTACACGCCTTTATTGGCACGCCATTATGGTATGCAGGCGCATGGCAGAGCGAGCAAGTACAAACAGGACTAACGATTTTATGGACGCTCTTGGCATTGGTCGCCACCATCATAGCGAGTCGCTACTGGCAACGCGCGCTTTGGTTTATGGGTATTGGATTACTAGGTATTGTCGTACTCAAGCTGGTCTTGGTAGATCTGTCACAGACTGAGGCAATTTGGCGGGTGATATCATTCCTTGGTGCAGGCAGTTTAATACTTTTGATTGGTTACCTTGCCCCATTACCACCCGCGCACAAGCACACAGAAAGCCAAAATCATAAGTAATGACAAGTCGGGTTAGGTGAAATTGTCCCGTGAGCACTGTGGTTCTGTAGTAAACTGGGCACCATTAGAAAGTAAACATTGATTGTTTTACTTTTAATATTTTTTATAAAAGGTTATAAAAGCAGATGGATAAGAGAGCAAGTATTCAGTGGTTCCCTGGGCATATGAACAAAGCCCGCAACGAAATCAAAGAAACCATGCCGCAGATGGATGTGGTCATCGAAGTCATCGATGCGCGTATCCCTTATAGTAGTGAAAACCCAATGGTTGCGGCACTACGCGGCGAAAAACCTGTTATCAAAATCCTCAATAAAGCCGACCTTGCCGATCCTGAATTGACCCAAATATGGATGGATTATCTCGAGCAGCAAAGCGGTGTAAAAGCCATCGCTTGCGATACCGAGAAAGCCAATGATGTCAAACGCATCATCGCCATCTGTAAGCACCTCGTGCCTAATAAAGTAGGTACAGGTCGCCAGATTAAAGCCATGATTATGGGTATTCCAAACGTTGGTAAATCCACGCTGATTAACACCTTAGCAGGGCGTGCGGTAGCAAGAACCGGTGATGAACCTGCCGTGACTAAATCGCAGCAGCTGATTAAACTAGACGATGACATCATGCTCTATGACACGCCAGGTATGCTATGGCCAAAGGTTGAAAACGAAAATTCAGGCTATCGTCTGGCGGCAACAGGTGGTATCCGTGATACTGCTTTTGACTTCGCTGATGTGGCAAGTTACACCGCTGAATATTTAATGCACGCCTATCCTAAGCTATTAAAAACTCGTTATAAAATTGAAGAGCTACCGAAGACTGACTGGGAGTTTTTTGAAGTGGCTGGACGTAATCGCGGCTGTGTACGTGCGGGCAATCAAGTCGATACCTACCGTATGTCTGAGATTCTCATCAATGAGCTTCGTAGCGCGAAGATTGGTCGTATTACCCTTGAGACACCAGCAATGACTGAAGCTGAGGAAATCGTAGTTGCTGAACAACGACTCGCTGCTGAAGAAAAGAAAAAAGCCCGTGAGGAAGAAAAACGCTTACGTCGTCTAAAAACGCGGAAGAATAGGAAGTAACAAATAGACCTCTTGTAAAAGTATTATCTCATTGACTTCCACTGACGGAATCACAAAAGCTAGCGATAACTTATGCAAGAGGTTCAATAACTATTTTTCTTATATTCATAAACTATAACAGAGCTAACTTTATTATTAGGCTCGAATATTCTTTAAGAGATAACTTTGAATAGAGATGAAAAACCTTTATGGATGTACTGGGTTATATTAGCGATGTTTATATCTCCAACGCTATTCATCGTTGGCGTAGCAGTTGGTAGCAAAGCTAACATACCTAGTGAAAGCACTTGGATAATTATATCAGCAATTATAAGTGCTGTAGCGACTGGTGTTATTGCCTTTTTGACTATCATACTAGCAGTTGAAACTTGGCGTCTCAGAAGGAATCAAGACGAACAAATAGATTCTAATCGTAAAGAATCCATACGTCCACATGTGGAAATTTTTTTAGAATCATCAATAGTAGGTTTTCAATTTATAATATTTAAAGTTGAAAATATTGGTCGAGGTCTTGCTAGGAATATTCAACTTGAAATTGAAAAATCCGAAAGGGAGTTTTTAGATAGTGAGAAAGAGATAGTAGGCACACTGGAAAAACTAAGCTTTTTTAGAAACTCTTTAAACTCACTAGGAGTTAATGGTACAAAGAAGAGTTTTTTATTTAGTTTTATTGATATGCAGCAAAAGTATGACAAAGGTTTTTTTGAAACTAGATTATCTTTTAAAATAACTTTTGAAGATATGGAGGGCAACTCCTACACTAACCACTCAGTAATCGACCTTTCAGAATTTGAAGGAATAACAGAGCTAGGTAATGGCAATCCTGCTTATCGCACATCGATTGAAATAGAAAAGATAAGAAAAAATCTAGATTCACTTATAAAAAGTAGTAAACGAATTAAGGTTGACTCATACTCTCAGAGAGACCGAAACATGGAAAACGAGAAGTCCAAAGCAAGAATAAGAGAACACCTTTCCAAAAAAGACGAAAAAAACCTATGACCCAGCCAACTGCTAAATCTAAAGCTTCTGACACTACCTTCAATCACTCCCCCAAATCCCTTAACTCCTTCGCCCCACGCCTACTAGATTGGTTTGCCGAAAATGGTCGCCATGACTTACCTTGGCAACAGCATAAGACCGATACGCCCAATCCTTATATCGTTTGGTTATCCGAAGTGATGCTCCAGCAAACACAAGTGACCACTGTACTACCCTATTTTGCGCGTTTTATGGAGACGTTTCCAACCGTACAAGATTTGGCAGCCGCAGACTGGGATTTGGTCGCCGAGCATTGGGCGGGGCTGGGCTACTATGCACGCGCGCGTAATTTGCATAAAGGTGCTAAGCAGTTGGTAGAGGTCATTAATGAGACAGGCGAGTTTCCGCAGACACTAGCAGGATGGGAGGCTATTTCGGGCGTTGGACCATCAACGGCTGGTGCGATTATGGCGATGGGCTTGCACCATTATGGCGTCATCTGTGATGGCAATGTCAAACGAGTCATCACACGTTGGGCAGCGATTGATGGCGATATTACCAAATCTGCTACGACTAAAGAGCTATGGGCATTGGCAGAGCGCTTAACACCTACAGAAAACTCAGGATTATTCGCGCAAGCGATGATGGACATGGGCGCGACATTATGTACTCGTAGCAAACCTGCCTGCCTTTTATGTCCACTCAAAAAAGACTGCCTAGCCCATGCACAAGGGCGCGAAACTGATTACCCTGTCAAAGCAAAGAAACAGCCCAAACCCAGTAAATTCAGTGATGCACTGCTAATCGAAAGTGCAGACGGTGAGATATTGTGGCTACAACGCCCTGACAATGGAATCTGGGGTGGATTGTGGAGTTTGCCATTAAAGTTCGTAGAAAAAGTTGATGGTAAAACGAATAGCAAGGCTACTGTTAAACAGACGCTAGCTAACGATGATAAGTCATCAAACGTAGCAAACGATGTACGTAGTAATGAAAAAGTATACGAGGCAGAGTTTACTACCGCTGAGCAAATCATTAATGAGTGGCTCATAAAAAACAAACTGGTCGCCAAATCAGTTAGCAATACATTGCTCGATGATGCCCCTATCAAGCACTCCCTGACACATTTTCACTGGTATTTGACCCCACGTAAATTGACAATCGATGCGAAGCAGATAACTGAGTTAAATAAGAAATTAGCAGCAGCTGAGATTGACTTCAAGTGGTTAACCACACAACAAGCGCAAGATAGTCTAGGGCTACCCCGTGCGATGGTTAAGATATTAGAATAAAAGAACTGGAATAAAAAAAGCGACTCACTATTAATAATGAGTCGCTTTTTTTATGATAATAATATAAAGATAGCGGAATCTACAGTACCCTAAGACTTTGGCACACGTAGACGCATGAGTCCTTCTTGTTGCACGGTAGCGACCAGTTTGCCATCTTGCCAAAACTGGCCATGGTTCAACCCTTTCGCATTAGACGTAGTGTCGCTCCACATGTCATAAAGCATCCATTTATTCAAATCAAAATCACGATGGAAATGCATTGAATGATCAATACTGGCAGCTTGTAACCCACTAGTCATAAAACTAACACCGTGTGACATCAGCCCTGTACCAACCAAATAAAAATCAGACGAGAACGCTAATAGTGCCTGCTGAACAGCCGCTGGCTGACTGCCCAACTCACGAATACGTAGCCAGTTTGCCTGTTTAGGTTTCATAGGTTCTGGGCTAATCGGATTACGCGGCTTAACTGGCTTAATCTCGACATGACGGCGGCGCATAAATCTCGCTTTCAGTGCTTCTGGCACTTTTCCAACATTCTCTTCTTTTAACTCTTGTTCTGTTAATAAGTCTTCTGGCGGTGGATAGGCAGGCATGTCTTCTTGATACTCAAGCCCTTCTTCCATCGGTGAGAACGAAGCAATCATTGAAAATATCACTTGCTCAACAGGCGGCTTACCACGTACTTCTTTGTACTGAATAGCGGTGACTTCACGTGCAGATAAGCTGCGACCATCACGCAATCGACGTACTTGGTATATCACGGGTTGATTGATATCACCACCACGCAAAAAATACCCATGCAGCGAGTGGCAAGGTTTGTCTTTATCTAATGTATGCGCTGCTGCCATAATCGCTTGGGCGAGTACTTGCCCACCAAATATACGACTGCCCACATAGTCATGGCTTTTACCCTCAAACACATCAGGGGTAACTTCAATAAGTGCGATAGTAGCTAGCAGCTCATCGATCAGTTGTAGATTATGGGACATGACGACATGTTTCCTTATTTTTATCAAAAACGCTCAGCATCTAAAAATCAACACCTGACAATATCGATGCTATATAGCCGCTGCGCTTGAATTTAAAATAATACGGGATCATTTGCTAAAATAAGCAAGAAGACTTTAGAACAAAAATACAGCTGTAGCTATGTTCGCTAATGCTACACATTTATTTTCAATAGAAAAGGTAAACATCTTACCCAATATTGATGGCTTTGACTAGTTGAGTATTGAGAATACAAGTCATATTAAATATATAATAAATACTCAATTAAAGAGCTAAGGTTTAAATACCAACAAACAATAACTTTAAAAACTTTAGTTGACTTTATATTAGGTTTATAGTGTAATATTACTACTTCTGGATAAGAAGTCGTAAGTTTCGTGAAGAAACTGGCAACGCTGGATAGCGTTTAAATTAAAAATTCTCGGATGAGGATTGGATATAAACTTGAGTTATTATGGTTAATAACCTCTCCTCTCCTAATATTCCATTTAGGAGATATACAATGTCGAACTCAAACACCGCAATCATCAAACTTAGTAGCTTTAGCGAAACAGATACAAGTAAATCTGATTATGTCGGTTCTGTTCGTGGCTATTTGAAAGCTATCGACCTTCCAAAAGTAACAAGCATACTAAACATAGACTCTAATCCTAGAAAACCTAAGGAAAGTAAGGTAACTAAAGATATTGCTGCGTCTATAGAAGACTCTCCAGGCATATTTCATCTAATGTCTAAAGGTTTACTACTTTCGTGTTCAGAAGCTACTCTTTTAGATAGAGGCCGTATTCGTATCGACACTAGAAATACGGACTACTCGAAGTCTGGTATTCTAGATGGTGGTCATAATATGTTTGCTATTTTAAAACATTTTCTACTTACTTTAAATTATGATGTTTCGAAATTAAAGAAATGGGATGATATCATTTCAATATGGCGCGAAAATCAAGATGAAATTATTCAAGCTACCTCGAATAATGAAGATAAAATCCTTCGAAACTCATTAGATTTTTTAATACCTATTGAAGTTATATACCCTAAAGATCCAAGAGATGAACACTCTCTTAATGAATGGGGCATTACACACAGTAATATTACGCATGCTCGTAATAACAATGCAGAATTAGTTAATGCTACAAAAGACAATCAACAAGGCTATTATGAATATCTGAAAAGTGTTTTGCCTACAGAAATTCGGGACTCTATCCAGTGGAAAACAAACGGCGAAGGTACAATTAGAGTTGCAGATGTTTTAGCTTTAGCTCTCATTCCATTAAGTATTGTACCACAAGAGATAACTGGGGTTAATCTACCCGCTAACTTGGTAAAAATATATAATAGCAAAGCTTACTGCGTAGATACTTTTAAAGAGATATTAGACAGGAACGGTAGTAAGATTGGCGGAAATGAGTTTGAGTTAGAAGACCCAGCCATTAAGAGTGCACTTGGTTTGATACCTGAGATCCTTCGAATTTACGACTATATTTACGCTGAATACCCTAAAGCTTACAACAAGGACGGTAGTTTCGGTAAAATGGAAGTTGTTAAGATTTATGATACCGAAAAATCGAAGGACGGTGGTAGTAAGTATTTAAAAAGACAGCCTACGACTAAGTTCCTAAATGAAGACTGTAAATATAGCTATGCTGATGGATTAATTATTCCTCTCGTAGTAGCTATCAAAGAATTGATATATTTTGAACCTCAATCTCAGTCTCTAAAATGGAGGGTCACAAACCCTATTAGTTTTCTACAAGAGAACCTTGATCCTATTTCAAAAATTTACGGTATGGTAATTAGAATGGCTAACTATAACCCACAAAAGATCGGGAAAGATTCTGGTAGTTATGAGTTAGCTGCTAGTGCGCTCAGCAGTAGAATTTAGCAGCACTAATACGTTTATTATGAAAGAAGCATACTACTTTAAAGTAGTATGCTTCTTTGTTTTTATTAAAATGGGTTTATGGCTTAACTGCTACGAGTACGCGAATAGAGTCCGGCACTAGCGATAAGTTACCAAGCGCTTGTTCGCCTTGAGCTTTGAGCTGATCTAAACGTTCAATCTCTTCAGGACGTACGTTCGGATTGATCGTCTGTAGATGTTTTAGACGCTTGATTTCGCGTGACCACTGCTGGCTAAAGCGGCTACTTGCTTGCTCACCAATCTCAGCTATCTGCTGACGAGCAATGTCTTCGGCTTCGTAATAACGCTGCTCAATCACATCGCCGCGCACTTTAATGACTTGGCGAGCACGATTTTTATCCAAGCGTTCAACATGTGGCATAATCATTTCAGCACTGATACGAGCCGATAAATCACTGCCCTGCTCACTGATAAAGACACGGATATTTTGCGTAGACAAAGTCGCTGGCAGATTAAGCATTTTTGGCGCAATCGCTTCAACACGGAAATTCACTTCTAGCAGTACCATACCTTGAGGAACAGCAGCACTTTTAAGCATGGCAACCGTGGTATTACCAAAGGTGCTGGTACTCGCTAGCTCGTAGATAGCGCGCATTAATGGATGCTCATGTGTGACAAAGTCGATCTCTTCACGCTGCAGTGCTTGCTCGCGCTCAAAGGTCAACGTCATACCATCTTCATCGCCAAGTGGTAAGCCATCAATATAATCGCTAATCTCTGTACTATCGATAGGTGCGATGACCCACGAGCCATCACGTTGAATACTATGATCAATGTTAGCAGACGCAAAGAAACGCTCAATAAAATGCGGTAGCAAGTTATTACCATCAAAATCACGCATGGCATCAGCGATACGACCTGCGACACGCGGACGGCATGAGTTATACTCTAGCAGGCGATCGCGACCAGCCTGTAGCTGTGCCTCAAGTCCCATTCGGGTCTGTGACGCTTCTGAGATGATCTTTTGTAGCGTTACATTATTTTCAGCGGTATCGGCACCCTCAAGCACTGGTTTGAGCTCTTGGATATATTGCTCTTGGACGCTTTGAGCGGTTGGCGATATCTGATTGAACATGTTCAGCGCATCGTTGTACCACTGATACAGACGCTCTTGCGCGGTACCTTGCACATAAGGCACGTGCAGCATGATTTGCTGAGTCTGACCGATACGATCTAGACGACCGATACGCTGCTCTAAGGTATCTGGATTAGCAGGCAAATCCCATAGTATTAACTGGCTTGCAAACTGGAAGTTACGACCTTCCGAACCAATCTCTGAGCATAGTAATATCTGTGCGCCTTCACTATCTGCAAAGAAGGCAGCCGCCTGATCACGCTCAAGTAGTGTCATTTGTTCAGTAAAAATAGCTGTTTTGATACCTGCGTGCAGACGTAGTACTGCTTCTAGACTCTCTACCGTCGCGCCACTACGAGCAATTAGTAGCACTTTTTGATGCTTGAGCTCACCGCGTAAGATATCAATCAACCAAGAAACGCGTGGGTCATCTTCTAGCCAGCCACCGTCTGGTTGGTTTTCTTCGCCCCATAGCTGCTCACGCAACTTGCCATTGGTTTGATAGCTGTCTTTCCATGCCTCAGGCAGTGGCAATGGATATGGTTGGCTACTACGACCATAAAAGCCTTTGACACTCTCACGAGTATTACGGAACAAAATACGGCCGGTACCATGACGATCTAATAATTCATTTAGCGCATGTGTCCGCAGCTTTTCATCTTCATTGATTGAAGACAGCTCATCAATACTAATGTCTAGTAAGCTACTCAAAGCAGCGATTTGACCTTCATTTAATGGCTTTTCTTCTATCAAAACGCCAGCAACTGCTGCTGTCTCTGCAAAAGCCTCTTGACCATCGATAAATTCATCCAAATCATCAAAGCGATCTGGATCAAGCAAACGCAGACGGGCAAAGTGACTTTGTGCACCAAGCTGCTCTGGCGTTGCTGTCAATAGCATCACGCCTGGTGTTTCTTCAGCAAAATCTGCAATCAAGTCGTACTTATCATTGCCGCCTTGCGCTTCATCCCAATGCAGATGATGCGCTTCATCGACAACCAATAAATCAAAGCCTGCATCCATCGCTTGGTCATATAAATCTGGGTGGTCGAGCAACAGGTCCATACCACCAATAATACATTGTTCAGTAGCAAAGACGTTTTGCTCAGGATCGTGTTCTTTAATAGCCGCAGTACGTACCAAATCAAACAAGGCAAAGTTTAGGTTAAAGCGGCGACGCAGCTCAATCATCCACTGATACTGCAGACTACCTGGCACTAAAATCAATACACGCTCGGCTTTACCCGTTAGCAATTGCTGATGAATAATCATGCCCGCCTCGATGGTTTTACCAAGGCCAACCTCATCAGCCAGCAGTACACGTGGCGCGATACGTTTGCCAACTTCATGCGCGATATAAAGCTGATGCTCGATGATATCGACACGTGCACCCATCAAGCCTTTTAGTGGATGACCTGCCAGCGCTGACTGCATGCGTAAGATGTCTTGACGCAGCTCATACCAGTCACCGCGCTCAATACGTCCAGCAAGCAAGCGTTCAAGCGGCTTGGCCAATGTGATATTAGCAGCAAGGCGGGTTTCCATAATACCGCGCTCATGCTCATCGACGCCATATTTGAGTACACCCATGACTTCATCGACAGCATTGACTGTATAGCTTTTGCCATCTTGATCATAGATACTATCGCCGACCTTAAACACCACGCGCGACAATGGCGCAGAGTTTTTTGCATAGACGCGTGTCTCTTCACTTTGCGGAAATAAAATATGCACACATCGGTCGTCAACATCGATAACCACACCTAAGCCAAGCTCAGATTCCGTATCAGATAAATAACGTTGACCAACGGCGAATTCAGTACTGTGCAATGAAGCAATAGAGATAGTCATAAGGCGATGTCTTTTGTACTCAGGTAGTAAGAAATTAGATAGATAACAGTCGTAACTGGTGACAGCGAGAGGGTGACAAAGTGCAAGTCGTAACAAACCTACCAACGCAGCATCGCAACCTCAATAAAGCCAGCATCCAAGTTGCACCATTATATAACGTTAGCGTGTAGATGAGTGCATTAAGTTACATTTTCAAGAGCCATCTGATGTTACTTTTCTATTTAAAAAGCCTATGACCAACACTGTATCAGGGCCATATTTAAGATAATATATTTTGCGAGTTATTGAGGTGCTGCATTGTAAGGTTGTCAGAAGGCCACTCTAGTCATTTTATTTTTAATTAATAATGACAACGTGCTACATTAAACCGACTATCTATAAGACAACAACAAATAAGGACTCGCCATGCAAGCCGTTTTTTTAGATAAAGGTACATTTTCTGAAGGTATTGACTTGCCTGCACCCGCAAGTGTGAGCGACTACATCACTTACAACGATACGCCAAAAGATACAGATGTCATCGTTGAGCGTTGTAAAGATGCTGACATTATTATCACTAACAAAGTGCAGATTAGTGCTGAAGTGATAGAGCAATTACCGAAGCTTAAGCTTATCCAACTCACCGCGACGGGTATGAATAACGTCGATCAAGAGGCTTGCGATAAGCATGGCGTGACACTTTTTAACGTTGCAGGCTATGCCGTAAAAAGCGTCCCCGAGCATACCTTTATGTTGATGCTGACCGCGATGCGCGCTGGTATTCATTATCATCAAAAAGTCGCTGATGGCACGTGGCAAGCAAAGGGTGATTTTTGTCTGCTTGATATTCCATTGATAGATTTGGAAGATAAGACGCTCGGCATCATCGGTATTGGCACCATCGGAAAGCGCGTGACCGAGATTGCTCGTGCCTTTGGTATGACCGTATTATGGGCGGAGCATCAAGGACGCGAACCGCGTAGCGACGACTATACCGCGTTTGAAGACGTGCTCGCACAATCTGACGTGATTAGCCTACATTGTCCATTAACTGAACAAACCAAGCATCTTATCAATACAGATACCTTGGCAAAAATGGCCAAAAAACCGCTCATCGTTAACGTCGCACGTGGTGGTATTGTCGATAGCCAAGCATTGACTGACGCGATTAATAATGAGCAAATCATCGGTTATGCTAGCGATGTGTTTGAACAAGAACCGATTGCTGATAATGACCCGTTGCTCAGTCTCAGCGACCATCCACGTGTTATCTTTAGTCCGCACAACGCATGGGGCAGCAAAAGTGCCCAAGAAAAGTTATGGCAAATATTAAGCACACAAGTCACTGACTTTATCGATAACCACCATCAATAATCAAAATACTAACGATTAAACCGTAACCAGTCGTCTTTTATTTTGCGATACTTAAGCATGATTCGGTCGCTTAGATAGTTATTGGTCACGTACCAAGGATAGCGATCGCCCTGCTTAGGTAGCTTATCTTTGCCACGTCTGACATACCCAGACGATAGCGAACCCATCACAGTATCTGCCTGAACATATGCTTGCGCCTGTTCAGTTTTTGCATAGGGTGTTACCACTTGGTAGCGCCGCTTATGCATATAATCCAGCAGTCGCACCACATATTGACAGGCCAAATCGATTTTTAGCGTCCATGAGGCATTGGTGTAGCCAAACAATACTGCCATATTGGGCACACCCTCAACCATGGCCGCTTTATAGGTCATACGCATACCGATATCGACAGATTGACCGTCGATATATACCGCTGCCCCGCCCAACATCTGCAGCTTTAAACCAGTTGCGGTAACGATAATATCAGCGTCGAGATGTTGGCCAGATTGCAGCATAATTCCTGTTTCAGTAAAGTGACTGACTTGATCGGTTACCACTGTTGCACGTTTATCCTGTAGGGCTTTGAATAAATCACCGTCAGGTACCGCACATACTCGTTGGTCCCACGGGTTATAATCAGGCATAAAATGATTGCTATCAACACCGCTACCCTTTAGCTCTTTCTTCACCCCACTTTTCAAGACTGCTTTCATCACCTTGGGCGCGTGAGTCGCAACTTTATATAGACCTTGCTGTCTCAACACATTGCGCGCACGTAGTACCGTATAAGCTTGCTCTTTTGATAATGGTGAAAACTTGCCTGATAGCCAGTCAATCGCATAGTCATCACCCGGCACACTTGCCACATAGGTCGGCGTACGCTGTAGCATCGTGACATGATGCGCACACTGCTCGCCATCCTTATCTACTAGCGCAGGTAGCAACGTCATCGCTGTGGCACCGCTACCAATGACGACGACTTTTTTATCATCGTAGTCTAGATCGTTCCAGTGCTGCGGATGAACGATTTGACCGCGGAAATCCTCCTCCCCATCAAAATGAGGGCGATAACCTTGCTCATAATCATAATAACCAGTAGCACCTACGATAAACTTGGCAGTCGTAACGAAAATCTCACCACTAGCGTGGTTCTTAGTAGTTACTGACCACTGTTGATTGTCACTAGACCATGAGATCTGCTGAACTTCGTGCTGATAATGGATATATTCGGTCACCCCAAATTCGCGTGCCGTGTCGGCAATATAGCGTTTGATATCACTACCTGCTGCTAACATTCTATAATCAAGCCACGGCCTAAAGTTATAACCAAAGGTTAAGGCATCAGAATCAGAGCGAATCCCCGGATAAGTAAATAAGTCCCATGTACCGCCTAAATCAGCACGCTTTTCGAAGATAGCAAAACGCTGTGAACGTTTGTTTTTCTTATTCAGTTTTGTCTGCTTTTTTGGGGCTTTATGACCGAACAGGCCTTTATACTGCTGTTGCTGTAAACGGCAAGCCATACCAACGCCTGCGATACCCGCACCAATAATCAATACCTCGTAGTCAGCTACCTTATCCGTTGTTGATTTTCTACCTTTAAGACGGTTTTTAATGACCTGTTTGGTAATAGTAATATCAAGCATACTTTCATCCTTGTATTTGCATGACTGGCATTTTATATGCTGGCTTTAGAGCCATTTATCGCATCTATTAACAACAAGCGGCAAAACCTAACAACTTAAAACGGGCAGGGACTTTCCCAGTCCATCCAAGCACCTAGAACTGGATGCTTTAAACGCAACTGCTGCGCATGCAAGTTCAACCTTGGGGCTATCTCTAACGCGGTACCTTCAGCATAAATTGGATCGCCAATCATCACATGGTCGACATGGACCATGTGTACACGCAGCTGATGGCTGCGACCTGTAACCGGCTTTAACATCACTCGTGTGACTGGTTCACCATTGCAAGTTTCATGAGCCACGACCTCATATAGCGTGAGCGCGTGTTTTGACCAGTCATGATCGACGATATGGCGCGGTTTGGTACTTGGCTCATAGCGTACTGGCACTGATATCTCGCCAGTTGCACCGACCTTTTCCCACTCGCCAAAGACGCGTGCTTGGTATTTTTTTTGTGGTAGACGTTCGATAAATTGCTTGCTGATATTGGTTTGCGCTGCTGCGTTTTTGGCAAAAATCAGTAGTCCCGAGGTATCCATATCTAAACGATGAATCAATTTGACAGCTGGATTGGCACGCTCAAGACGAGCAAGCAGACTGACTTTGAGCGTTTTGCCGTCCACACTCAATAGTCCTGCAGGTTTATCAACAACCCAAATATCATCGTCTTCATAAACCGTAATCTCTTGCGCAAAATTTTTAAAAAACGCAAGCGGATAAGCGCTTTCTTGGATATTGAGGGCGTTGACTTCTTCATCAGTAAAAGGCATAAATTTAACTACTTCTGTAAATTGGTTTTGAGATAAGAATTTTTGATGGTTACTCTTTTGAACGTGATAGCCATGTTGGGAACGATAGCCACTTTATAAACGACAGCAAAATCTGGCTAAGTTTTAAACTTATCAATATTGCTATCTGTTATACATAAAATACAACTTTTATCCTACTGAAATACGTACTTTGACAAGGATAACCGTACTAAATAGCAGACTGAACTCTCTTGTTTTGCAACGTTTCGATTTATTGTGCTAATACTAGTTGTTAAACAATTTAACCAGCCTGTATCTAACAAGTTAGGGCAAACATGTTAATATAATGGCACATTTTCACCGCTTCTAAACAATTCTTTGACCACCAACTGATTTATTATTAAACCAATATACACGTTGATGAGTGGTGATAGAAGTAATAAAACAAGAGAGATAAAATTATGTCAGACCTTATTGTACATACTACCGATACAGATTTTGATCAAGACGTCCTACAATCAGACGTACCTGTACTAGTAGATTTCTGGGCGCCGTGGTGTGGTCCTTGTAAAGCCATCGCTCCTATTTTAGAAGATCTAGCGACTGAGTACCAAGGTAAAGTCAAAATCGTTAAAGTAGACGTGGATAGCAACCCACAAGCAGCTAGCCGTTTCGGTATTCGCAACATTCCAACGCTATTTGTATTTAAAGACGGCGAAAAAGTTGATTCAGTCATGGGTCTACAGCCAAAAGCTGAATTGGCTAAAGTACTAGACAAGCATTTATAAGTTAAATTTGCCCGCTTTGGACTGTCATAAGCGGACAAAACAGAATAACCGAGAAGGCCATTATCTGACTAAGATAGTGGCTTTTTTGCTTGTTTTTTGTGCAAAAAACTCGATAATTCGCCTTTTTTAACAAAATTTATTGACAACGCTATTGTGAAGACCGTATAGTCTTCTGACAAGAGAAAACTAACTGTTTTCCTAAGTATCTTGTCGCTATTCTCCTCGTGTTTATCAACAAAAACACAATCGTCATTATAAACACCATTGCTGAACAAAATGACTAAACGCAATTACTGATATTGAGTTTTTGACGCAGACTCCTATGTAGCCTTTTTTATCCTTATTTCTTATTACCTTGCATCCCATAACGGCAATGCGTACATAAGCAGACATACAAAGCCAAAACTACATAAACTACAGCGCTGTGCACATACCTATATCATCATATTATCGTTATTCTAATCACTGTCGTGACTTGTGCTGCTAATGGCATCTCTCATCTGATCAATTGCTAATGACCTATCTATGAATCTTACTGAATTAAAGAAAAAATCAATCTCTGAGCTATTGGCTATTGCTAAAGAAATGGGTCTTGATAATATGGCGCGTAGCCGTAAACAGGACATTATCTTTGCTATCCTAAAAACCCATGCGCGTAACGGTGAAGCCATTTATGGTGACGGCGTACTTGAGGTTCTTCCTGATGGTTTTGGATTTTTGCGCTCATCAGAGGGCTCGTATTTAGCCGGTCCCGATGATATCTATGTTAGCCCTAGTCAAATTCGCCGTTTCAGTTTAAAGACTGGTGATAGTATCGCTGGTACGATTCGTCCACCGAAAGACTCTGAGCGTTATTTTGCGTTATTAAAAGTTGGTGAAATTAACTTTGATACACCAGATCGCTCACGTCATAAGCTTATTTTTGAGAATCTGACGCCCCTATTCCCAACTGAGCACTTGAAACTTGAGCTTGGCAATGGAACTACTGAAGATTTGACTGGACGTATCATCGATCTCATCGCTCCGATTGGTAAAGGTCAGCGCTCTATCATCGTCGCACCGCCAAAAGCGGGTAAAACGATGTTGCTACAGACCATCGCTCAATCAATTACTCGTAATAATCCCGAATGTTATTTGATCGTACTGTTGATTGATGAGCGTCCAGAAGAAGTGACCGAGATGGTACGTACGGTACGCGGTGAAGTCGTTGCCTCTACCTTTGATGAGCCGCCACAGCGTCATGTACAAGTTGCTGAAATGGTCATCGAAAAAGCGAAACGTTTGGTTGAACATAAGCAAGACGTAGTGATTTTACTTGATTCAATTACTCGTCTAGCGCGTGCTTATAATACGGTTATACCTTCATCTGGCAAAGTGTTAACAGGTGGTCTGGATGCCAATGCCCTAGAGCGCCCAAAACGCTTCTTCGGTGCTGCTCGTAACGTTGAAGAAGGTGGTAGCTTGTCTATTATTGCCAGTGCCCTTATTGATACTGGTAGTAAAATGGATAGCGTTATTTTTGAAGAGTTTAAAGGAACTGGTAACCAAGAAATTACGCTTGAGCGTGACCTGGCTGAAAAACGTGTTTTTCCTGCGATTAATATCAAAAAGTCTGGCACACGCCGCGAAGAGCGTCTATTGGGCGAAGACAAGCTGCGCAAGATATGGATTTTACGCAAATTACTTCAACCAATGGATGGCGTGCAAGCCACTGAATTCCTGTTGGACCGCCTAAAAGAAGCGAAAACCAATGACGAATTCTTTGAACAGATGAAGCGTAAATCGCAAAACTAATGTTTGATTGGTTTACTAGATACATTCGGCTCTGATTCAATATAAAGACTACCTACAGGTGGTCTTTTTTAATGACAGTGTCTAATATTCATGTTTATACCGGTTAGAACTCACCCTTCACCATCGTTCACAGACATTGCCGATGATACAGTACGGCAACATCGCTTACATCTCGTTTGCAAAGTTTAGCTTTTTTACTACGTCTATATTATCGGTAACCGACTATTATGATAGACAGTAGGAATATACTTGAAAATATCATGGACATAGTATTTTGAAGGTATTGATTTTAAACTTGATGACTTAATAGGTGATAATATGAAATTTGCTAAAACAATCGTAATGACTGCAATTACTAGCTCGGCTCTTATTATGGGTGGCTGTAACGGATATAACAGTGGTTTGAGTAATACTACTAAAGGTGCTGCTGCTGGTGCTGCTGCTGGTGCTCTTATCAAAAGTGGTGGCGATAGCAAAGACATTGCTCGTGGCGCACTTGGTGGTGCTGCAGTCGGTGGCGCTGGTGCTTACATTCTCGATCAAACAAGATAATTTGCGTTAGTTAGATAATTATCATGTGATGGTTGAGGTTACTTGAATCACTGGTTAGCTATGAAATTAAAAGCCTGCAATTCGTTGCAGGCTTTTTTATGCCTTAATTATTAGTTTATGAACACTAAATGTTCAACAAAAAATATTATGATTGAAATACACGCTTATTAGAGTGCACCGCTAAAAGTATCACAAGATTGTACATTGCCGCTCTCTAGACCACGAGTGAACCATTCGACACGTTGCTGACTGGTGCCATGGGTAAAGTTATCAGGTACTACTGCACCACCACTTGCCTTTGCTAAACGGTCATCACCGATCTGACCAGCAGCATTCACTGCTTCATCAATATCACCAGCTTCCAAAAACTGTACGCGCTCTTGGTTGCGTTGCGCCCATACACCCGCAAAACAATCCGCTTGTAACTCTTGCAATACCGATAGCTTATTGGACTGTGCTTGAGTCACTTGTTAGTCACTTGTTGACGGGCTTCATTTACCTGCTGACTAATACCTAGTAACGTCTGTACATGATGACCTACCTCATGTGCTATTACATAAGCCTGCGCAAAATCGCCAGCCTTACCTTGATTATCTTGACTACCAGACCCTTGCTGATCCCCTGCAATACCAAGGTTTTGACGCATTTCGACGAAAAACGACGTGTCCAGATAAATAGTCTGATCTCCTGGACAGTAAAACGGACCGGTTGCAGAGCTCGCACTACCACATGCCGAGCTGACCTGACCATTAAACAAAATCAATGATGGCTCTTGATAAGTGCTACCAGCTTCGTTAAAGACCTGACGCCAGACTTCTTCTGTATCTGCCAATACAACTTTTACAAATTGTGTGTCTCGGTCTGTGCTAGTTGCAACTTCAGTAGATGACTCACTATTACCACCTGTTACTGCTTGACCTGTCTGTAAGGCAGTCATTGGGTTTACCCCAAATACCAACCATAAAATGCCAGCAATAATAATACCACCGATACCCCCGCCGATCATCTTGCCACCACCTGTGCTAGAGCGCACATTCGAGCTACCTCGTCTACCTCGCCATTTCATAATTCCATTCCTCAAATATAGATTGATTCACTATTTTTATTAATCATTAACTTCGTTATATATTATTTAGCCAACTAAATCACGCAATGAGATCGTCTATTATCTTAAAAATATGTAAAATTACTAACTCAATTGTGATTAGTATCATTCAGTATGATATTCGGTTTATTCGACTTCTTTTTACCCAAAAAGCAAAGCCAACAGCGACAAATTATGATGAAAAATAAGGACCAAAAAAACCTCTTAACCTCTCGGATGTCATTGATTATACGTTGATTAGTCTGGCTTCTTGTATTAAAAATAATATTGAACAGCTAGAGTAAAATATCATTGTAAGTTTTATTGTTACTTAATTGTACAGACTATTTCTATTTACTTAGAAAACCTATAGAATGCGTGGAAGCTGAGTAGCTGTGACTAAGACTAATTGAACTCTGAGAAATCTCGGTTTTCAACCTTCGTTGCTGCTACTGCTCATTTCATTTTTCCGGAGAAAACCATATGAAACTTAAATTACTTGCTCTAGCTGGTATCATGACTGCAACTATGGGCCTTACTGCCTGTGACAGCAGCACAGAAAACGCTGCCGAAGATTTATCTGACGCGCAAGAAGAAGTGCAAGACGCTACTGAAGAGCTAAACGAAGCTGATGCTGAAGGCGAAATGACTGCTGATGCTGACGCTGCTGTTGCTGACGCTGAAGCTGACATCGCTGATGCTCAAGAAGCAACTGCTACTGACGAAATGGACGCTGAAGTTCCTGTAGACGGCGAAGAAACTACTAGCATGGACGTAGCTAGCGAAACTGATACTGCTGCTGTTGAAGCTTCTGACGAAGTAGTAGTTGAAGAAGCTCAGTAATTTATTGTTCATACAATAGAAAAGCTGTAGTAAAAAAAAGAGAGCCTATGCTCTCTTTTTTTATGTCTATCATTTATGATATTAGTAAGGTTTTACTTTATATACAACCATCGTGTTCAATGCAGACTACAACAACTAAAGACGTAGGTGTACATAAAAATAACTCAGTGCAAATACGCACTAGTATTCTTATCAACTTACGATAAAACAGGTACGCAATCGTTTAAGACAGTGCGAAGCTAGGTATTAGCTATCAAACAAACGCTCATCAACCTTCTGACGAAATTTTTGTCCTGTTTTAAAAGTAACCACACGGCGTGCAGATACAGCCACAGGCTCCCCTGTTTTTGGGTTACGGCCTGGACGGCTATTTTTATCTTTAAGCTCAAAGTTGCCAAAGCCTGAAAGCTTGACCTCTTTGCCATCAATCAAGCTCTCTGACAGTTCATCAAAAAAGTTCTCTACCAGACAGCGACCTTCTTGGCGCGTTAGGTTCAGGTGACTCATCAAATGCTCAATCATGTCAGATTTGGTTAAGGTGCTCACAGTACGACTCCTATGCTATATCGTGATGTCGAATATCATGGTTTAGCGGTATGAGGGTTAAGGCTAGCTATTATAAAGGTTTTTTGACCATTTTTTAACAAAGTCTTCATTAAAATCCTTTATTAATAACCACTTAACTTATTTTATGAATAGCAATGCTCCGTAGCCTCAAGGTAAAAAGGCTACAGAGCATTGGGTATAATACATACTAAATGTTAGCTATCGCGCAGCTGTACTGAATGCTGATCAGTTAGCGCTTGCACCACTTTATCTGTGGCAGTTTTGACGGCTTCATCGGACAATGTTTGCGTACTGTCTTGCCATATTAATGCAAATGCTAATGAGCGTTGCCCTGCTGGTACTTTATCACCTTGATAAACATCAAATAACCAAAGGTCAGTCAGCATATCACCTGCTGCAGCTCGAACAGTTGTCTCTAATGTCTGCAAACTGATATCACTATCTACCAAGATAGCGATATCACGGCGTACTTGCGGGAACTTACTTGGTGTCGTGATGGCTTGCTGCTCACGTGCGACCGTCAATAGTGGCGCAAGTGATAACTGAGCGACCCAAGTAGCAGGTAGATCTAATTGCTTAGCAGTAGTTGGATGCAACTGGCCCAACCAACCAACATATATATCATCGATATATAACTCAGCGCTTTGTCCTGGATGTAAAAAGCTTAGCGTACTACGCTCATAGCGAATACGTGCATTATCAATTTGAGCTGGTAATAGCTGCTCAATGTCATGCTTCAGGTCATAAAAGTCTAAGGCACGGTTTTGATAAGCTTGCTCACTCCATATATCACCAACTGCGACAAAAGCAATACTTGGCGTTTGTACTAAGTCACTGATACTTTGTCCAACAAAGCTAAGGCCCGTCTCAAAGAAACGTACACGTGGCTGCTGACGATTCAGGTTGTATTGTACGCAAGGCAGTAAACTTGATAGCAAGGTACGACGCATAACGGCCAAATCACTAGAAATAGGGTTTGCGAGTGCCAATACCTCCCCTAGCGCTTCGTCATCAAGTAATGCTTCTAGTTTTGCATCACTAAAGCTAAAGCTAATCGCTTCCATATAGCCGTTGTCGACCAATGCTAGCTTCATTTCATGAGTCAAATCTGCAGTATCATCATAATCCATGCTTACTTGCAAATGTGGCAAGACGCTTGGAATATTGTCATAGCCATAAATACGAGCAATTTCTTCGATTAAGTCTTCCTTGATACTCATATCAAAACGATAAGATGGCGGTTTACAAACTAATGCATCGCTCTGCTGCTCTACGTCAAAACCCAATTGGGTTAAGATACGTACCATCTCAGATGGATCAATATCAATCCCAATGACATCACGAACTTTTGCGATTGGTAATGTAATCGGTGTGCGTGCTGGTAAATGCTCAAGGTTTTCAACCGTGGTTATCTTTCCAGCTTCCCCACCAGTGATGCTGGTGATCAAATCGCAAGCTCGTGCCAACGCTAATGCTGGCAATTCAAAGTCCACTCCGCGCTCGAAACGCTGTGATGCGTCCGTATGCAGCCCGAAACGGCGTGCACGTGCAGCAATAGCGAGTTGATCAAAGAAAGCGCTTTCTACTACGATATTGGTAGTGCTGTCAGTGACACTGCTACGCTGACCACCCATGATACCAGCTAAAGCCAAGGCACCTTTATCATCAGCAATGACAAGCTCGTCACCCGTCAAGGTAACGGTTTGCTCATTCAGCAAAGTAATAGTCTCGTCAGGCTGTGCCAAACGTACAACGATATCACCGACGATTGTATCTGCGTCAAAAGCATGTAACGGCTGACCCAACTCCATCAACACATAGTTGGTCACATCGACCAAGAAATTGTGTGAACGTAGTCCTGACTGTACCAGCGCATCTTGCATCCATTTTGGCGTATCGATGCTACGATCGATATTGCTAATTGATTGCAACAGATAACGAGGACATGCTTTCTTTGCATCAACTGACACAGCTGGCGTTGCAGCAGTTCCATCAATATTGACAGAAACTTCTGGCATTTGTACAGGTAAGTCGTTGATGACTGATATTTCACGAGCAATACCACGTACACTAAAGCAATCACCACGGTTTGGTGTGATAGAGATGTCCAGTATTTGGTTATTCAGACCTAAGTATTCACGGATATCTGTACCAACTGGCGCGTCTTCAGGCAACTCAAGCAAACCATCTATATCATCGACTAGGTCAATTTCAGAAGCGCCGCACAGCATACCGTTCGAGGCCACACCGCGTAGCTTGCTTTTTTTGATCTTAAAACCTTTGCTATCATCACTTGGTAATACCGCACCAACGGTAGCAACAGGCGCTTTCATACCGACGGTCACGTTAGGAGCACCGCAGACAATTTGTAATGGCTCAGCATCACCGATATTTACCTGAGTAACACGTAATTTATCTGCATCAGGATGCTGCTCAACGCTGATGACTTCACCGACGACCACACCGCTAAAAGCACGGGCAACCGCATAACGATCGTCAATCTCAAGCCCTGCCATGGTCAACTGTTCGGCTAACTGCTCGCTAGTGTTTGTAGGATTTACCCACTGACGTAGCCACTGTTCGCTAATTTTCATAAATATCTCGGATCAGAATTTTATAATAAAGATGTTGGAGTAAAGCTTGGCGAATTCACTTGTTATATTAACAAGGAGCGCTTTTTATATTTAACAAGCGAACTCTAGCCAAATTGCTTTAAGAAGCGCACGTCATTTTGGAAAAACAAACGCAAGTCATCGATACCGTAATACAGCATCGCAAAGCGCTCAATACCCATACCAAAAGCAAAACCAGTGTATTTGTCGCTATCGATACCGCAGTTGGTCAGCACCTGTGGATGCACCATACCGCAGCCCATCACTTCAAGCCATTTGCCATTGTCATCTAAGATATCCACCTCTGCAGAAGGCTCAGTGAATGGGAAAAACGAAGGACGGAAACGTACGGTCAGCTCTTTGGCAAAAAACGCTTCTAGAAACTCACTAATCAAACCTTTTAGCTCAGCAAAAGTGCTCGACTCTGTGACCATAAGACCTTCTAACTGATGAAACATCGGCGAATGAGTTTGGTCTGAGTCATTACGATAAACACGGCCTGGACAAATGATGCGAATCGGTGGCTCATTTTTTTCCATAGTCCGAATCTGTACAGGACTGGTATGCGTACGCAATAGATAATGCGCATCAAAATAAAAAGTGTCATGCATGGCACGTGCCGGATGGTGCGACGGAATATTCAATGCTTCAAAATTATAGTAGTCGCTCTCGACTTCAGGCCCGGTTGCGACGTTGAAACCCGCTTGAATAAAGTACTGCTGCATACGCTGAGTAATCATCGTGACTGGATGCAAATGACCTTTTTGACCACCACGCGCAGGCAAAGTAATGTCAATACTTTCGGCCTCTAATTTGGCATTAAGTGCTACTATTTCTAGTTGCTGCTGCTGGTCTGTCAATGCTTGCTGAATACGACTACGAACTTGATGCAACCAGCCACCATAGGTTTTTTTATCATCAGCATCGAGCTTGCCCATCTGCTTTGACCAGCCCGTTAACGGGCTCTTTTTACCAGTCAATTGCACACGCAAATCTTGCAGTGTACGCGCATCAGTTACTTGTAGGATTAAAGCCTCAGCAGCACTTGCAAATTCGGTAAGCTGAGCTTCGGTAAGCTCATTGAGCTCTGAAGACAAGGTCGGTAGCGCCGACAAGTCGTTGGTGGCAGCAGGGTTAGTCATAAGACGCATTATTCCTGATTTGAACGGACTATTAATTGTAGGGATTTGACCAAATATTGCAAACCATTTATCCAGCTATGTTCATATAAAAAATTGATATAAAGGCTGGTTATAAGAATGGCTTGAATATTTAGACGATGATAAGCGTATTTTAAGTAAACAAAGTTTTAGTAAAGAGTGCGCTAAGAATAATTCAATATAAAAAAAGCCACCGACCAGCGGTAGCTTTTATTAATATCATACTATTAATCAATATTAGTCCTATCCATTTAGACAATTGCTTATAAATAATTATTTAAAAGCATCATACCTAAAGGACGGTTAATATTTAGGCCAATTCCGCTTTTGCTTTTTCGACCAATGCTGTGAAAGTCGCTGCATCATGCATAGCGATGTCTGCTAGAACGCGACGATCGATTGCGATGTTTGCTTTTTTCATACCATTGATGAAGCGGCTATAGCTTAAGCCGTTTAAGCGTGCACCAGCATTGATACGTGCGATCCAAAGACGGCGGAAAGTACGTTTTTTGTTGCGACGGTCACGATAAGCATATTGACCAGCTTTGGTCACTGCCTGTACCGCTACGCGGTAAACACGTGAACGGGCACCGTAGTAGCCTTTTGCGCGCTTTAAGATTTTTTTGTGACGGCGATTTGCCTGTACACCACGTTTTACACGGGCCATAATTTACTCCAAGATTTTTTAATCACTGTTAAGCGAGTGATGATGTTGTTAAATAACAAACATCATTGTCAGATTGCAAAGTCAAATATTTTTAATCAAAGATAGATGACGATAGGCTATTAAATGTATGGGCACATACGACGAACTGCTGCTTCGTCAGATTTATGCACTAACTTAAGACCACGCAACTGGCGAATACGCTTAGATGATTTCTTGGTCAAAATATGGCTTTTGAATGCTTGCTTACGCTTGAAGCCATTCGCTGTTTTTTTGAAGCGTTTAGCTGCGCCGCTTCTGGTTTTCATCTTAACTTTCATGATGAGCTGCCTCTTTTTCTGTTTTAGAACCTGGTCGTCAAATAGTCACACTGAATAATCGTTATATAAATAACAACTAAACCTCTATTTGCCTCGAGGTGGGAGGCGCTATTTTAGCAGATAGCGCGTTGTTTTGCCAAGTAAAGTTTTGGCGACCTTTTAGTAGACAATAAAGACAAATAACCAGCATCAAATAAGCGATAGCTCTCCTCTCACAAGCCCTAATAAAATAGCCAATTTTTATCCAAATAGATTGAATGTCAGCTTAAGCTATGCTTAAGTAGAGACTGAGCTATATCTTCGTATAAACGCTATTAAAATCAGCATATTCACCATAAGTGTTTAGACTAAAATGTATCATCATAATGACAATAATGCTGCTAACTTAGGGCATAATAATTAAAATAATCTTTGGTCATCACTCTAGGAGATAGTGTGTCAAAACAAGAGTTAGTATTCGACGACGACTTGTTTGTTTTTGAGACAGTGATGCGTGTGCGTTATACGGAAGTCGATGCAGGACAACATATAACTGTAGAATCCCTGACGGCTTTATTGTCCGAAGCACGGTTAAGGTTTCTACATGCTAAAAGTGTCAAAGACATCAACGCAGACCATCAAGGCTTGATTATTGATAAATTGCAGCTAGATATTGTTAAACGTATCCGCATAAGAGAAGAGCTGCTGTTTGAAGTTGGTGTTGAGCCAATATATGATAATGGCGGTAATATAATCATGAAGGTCACCCGGATGCACACGGGCGAAACAGTAGCAAAAGCGCGCCAGCATTTTAAAGGTTATGACTTTAACCTCAATAAAGTGACTAAGCTTGATAATATGATCAAAGAAGCGCTATATCCGCATTTATTTAGACTGTAAAATCGCTTGTTATAAACAGTATGCTTTCATTTAGCATAATAGCACTCTATAGCGCATTTAATTGACATCATATTGCTAACTAAACGACAGCATATGACAGAGCATTTCAGATAATCTCCCCGCTTTAATCATAAGTAGTATAATTGCTTATCACTCTTTTTCACTTTCTACCTATAAGACGACAAATACACTATGACTTTACCTGCTTGGCTAACTGCCGTAACTTTTAATGATGATGGTTTGATTCCTGCAATTGCTCAAGATCATCAGACAGGTCGTATTTTGATGATGGCGTGGATGAATGCAGAAGCATTACAGCTCACCGCACAAACACAAACAGCGGTGTATTTTTCGCGCTCGCGTGCCAAACTCTGGCACAAGGGAGAGACGTCAGGTCATACGCAAATTGTGCATGACATTCGTCTAGACTGTGATGCAGACGTAATTGTGCTTGAGGTTACCCAAAAAGGTGGTATCGCTTGCCATACTGGTCGCGAGTCTTGTTTCTATCAGCGTCTAGATCTATCAGGCCAAACACCTGAGTGGCAGACCGTCGATAAAGTATTAAAAGACCCTGCGGATATTTATCATTCTCAGGAGTCTACTAGCGACACTTATGAAACTGAAAGCACTGGCGCGAATGCTGACTCTGACAACATCCAAACACAATCTGATAGCGCTCAAACACAAGTCGATAAAGCCTCTGTGCTACAGCAGTTAGATCAAGTGTTAGCAGAGCGCAAACAAGCCGATGCCGACAGCTCTTATGTAGCCAGTCTATATGCTAAAGGATTGAATAAAATATTAGAAAAAATCGGTGAAGAGAGTACAGAAAGTATCATCGCTGCCAAAGATTTTGCTAACTGCGACGAGAGTACAGACAAAGCAAACTATGATGAAGCCCGTCATGAGCTGATCTATGAAGTAGCAGATGTCTGGTTCCATACCTTGGTTGGACTGGCCTGGTTTGATATAGAGTCGGATGCCGTGTTAAGCGAGCTTGGCAGACGTTTTGGGTTATCCGGTATCGATGAAAAAGCCGCTAGATAAGCCTAAATAAAAAATAAACGTCTATTTTATTGGATTATTGTTGCTTTCACCTATTTGTAATAAGTGCAGGTTATAATATAGCTCTGTTTTATCTCGCATTATATGTCGATGCTTTTTGTTTAATAGATAGACTTTTTTAAACTCAAAGCAAACATATTAAGACTGAAAACTAAGTCACAAAACCAAGTCACAAGGATACCATTATGGGTAGTTTTTCTATTACACATTGGCTGATACTATTGGTCGTTGTCGTTGTCGTGTTTGGCACCTCAAAACTCAGAAATGCTGGTAAAGATTTGGGCGGTGCTGTCAAAGGTTTTAAAGAAGCGGTCAAAGACGAAAATACAGAACATGCCAAAAAACACGCGGTTCTTGACCACGATGCGACGGCACACACTGAAGAGCGCTCAACAACTACCAAGGTTGATGATAAGCATAACGTATAGCATCTAAACAGTGACATCGGACCATTATGTTTGATATCGGGTTTTCTGAATTACTCCTCTTTGGCGTTATCGCCCTAATCGTACTGGGCCCAGAAAAACTGCCACAGGCAGCGCGTACGGCTGGGCAATGGTACGCCAAAATTCGCCGCACAGTTTCAACATTGCAGTCTGAAATAGAGGCTGAGCTTGACTTGGCTGAGACACGCCAGCAAATGCAGAAAGAGCTTGCCAAAATTCGCCAAACCGAAACTGAGATGAGGCGTGAAATGGCTGAGATGCGCGGTAATATGAAAGCTTTTGAAAGCTCACATAGTCCTTCTTCTATAGCGTCTGAAACGACTATGAATGCTGAAAATAGCAAGGGCGACGAAGCTCATGAAAATAGCCGTACACAAAAACATCAAGCAGCCACACCAAAGGCATTCGACTATGCTTATGTCACTGACGAGCAGTCAGATACCTTAGAAAACGGTCAGTTATCGAAGCGCGGTCACAGCGGTGACGATGTAGGTGGTGCAAAGGTGGGCAATGATGCCAATACAGCGCCAGTTGTTCAGACCATCACTACCCGTCCATGGGAAAACATGTGGTTTCGACTTGGCGCTTATGACAAAGCACGTCGACTCCCAATGCCACCATATGTGCCAAACTATAAAGCTGATGCTCTACTCAACAGTCCTGCCAACACGCAGACTTCTGACAATAAGCAGGAGACTGATTGATGCAATTATTCAAGCGCAAAAAAAGTCGCCAAGAAAAAGTCGCGGTTTCAGCTACTACAGAATCAAATACTATTCATCAAAACCCTGAAACGACGTCAGATACTCACCAGAAAAAAGAGCCAGATGATGTTTTAAGCCCTTTGGCTGATATGCCTATTACCGAGCATTTGATTGAGCTGCGTCGGCACTTGATCAAAATATGTGTGGCGGTACTGATCATATTTTTAGGCTTGGTCGGCTATTCGCGCGAGCTATATAACTTGTTATCTGATCCATTGGTTGCACAGTTACCCGCCAATTCGACCATGATTGCCACTGATATCACGTCAAACTTTATGGCACCGATACGTCTGACCGTATTCGTCGCCGCATTTTTGGCGATGCCTTATATCCTTTATCAAATTTGGTCATTTGTAGCGCCTGGTCTGTATAAAAAAGAAAAGAAGATCGCTATTCCAGTGCTGCTATCTTCTATATTTTTGTTTTATGCTGGTGTGGCTTTTTCTTACTTTATTGTGCTTAAAGGGGT
Organism: Psychrobacter sp. AOP7-A1-24; assembly: GCF_052376235.1. Lineage (NCBI taxonomy): Bacteria > Pseudomonadati > Pseudomonadota > Gammaproteobacteria > Moraxellales > Moraxellaceae > Psychrobacter > Psychrobacter sp. AOP7-A1-24. Next base: position 50,572 of record NZ_JBQSVM010000012.1, read on the forward strand.
GTTGAAATTCTTTATCATGTTTGCCCCGCAAAACGTACTGCCAATGACGGATATCGACAGCTATCTCAGCTTTGCCTTGAAATTATTCATGGTATTCGGCTTAACGTTTGAGATTCCAGTCGTTACTTTGCTATTGATATTGGCAGGCATTGTCTCCATTCAGAGCTTAGAAGAGAAACGTCGTTATATTATTGTGGGCTGTTTTGCTGTGGCTGCCGTTGTCACGCCGCCCGATGGCGTATCGATGCTCATGCTGGCGATTCCGATGTGGTTATTGTTTGAGCTTGGTTTGTTTTTGGCGAAAATTTTAATCAAAGAAGAGCCTGGCTCTAGTCTCGTATCGACAGACAAAGAATAAAACACTTATCAGTCTAATCTAGATCAAAATAAAGTTATTGATTACATATAGCTATGCGTTAAACTACCATTACACCGTTTTATTCTTGCCTCATTAGTAAGCTGATTGCTTATTATCACGTTTTAGCATCACCATCATCTATAAGCCATTGTTTACCCAGTGGCTTTTTTTGCCCCTTTTATTTTTAATCAATTTTTGTATTTAGGTAGCTTTATTATGTCCGCATCTATGCCAGCTTATATGAGCGATCCCACTGACGAGCAGCTGAGCGCGCTGAATATGGCGATGGATCATAAGTCGTTTAAAGTGGTGGCTTATGCTGGGGCCGGTAAGACAACGACGCTCAAGCTAATTGGTGAACGCTTACGTGGACGCGGACTGTATCTGGCTTTTAACAAAGCGATTGCCAATGATGCTCGTTCAAAATTTCCGCCCCATGTAGAATGCCGTACTTTTCACTCATTAGCTTATCGTCATGTTGCTCGTGATATTACCGCCAAGCTATCTTTGCCACGCTTTTCACCCAAGCGCCTAGGTGATGATTTGGGGCTACAGCCCGTGCAAGTGCGTCGGCAGATGGATGGGGTTAATAAATACATCACACTGACACCAGCGCGATTGTCTCGATTCGTCAGCGATGCGGTAAGCAATTTTTGTAGTACGCATGCCAGCTATCCTGCGCCAAGGCACATACTGTTCCCAAGTTGGCTCGATGACTCAGATGCAGAGCAATTACGTGAGCTGCTCTACCCTGCCGTCGAACAACGCTGGTTACAGTCGATTGATGCGCGGCACCCTGCTGGTATTGGCCATGATATTTATCTCAAGCTTTGGGCGTTGTCTAAACCAAGTATTCCAGCGGACTTTATCTTATTTGATGAAGCACAGGATGCTGATCCCTTAATGATGGGTATATTGACGCAGCAGTCGAGACAAGTCATCTATGTGGGCGATGCACACCAGCAGATTTACGAATGGCGTGGCGCTGTGAATGCCATGAAAAAACTGCCATTGCCGCAGACTTTATTGACGCAGTCTTTCAGATTCGGTGAGCCGATTGCAGAAGTGGCCAATACCTTATTAAAAGCACTACAAGAGGATGTACCGCTAAAAGGCAATCCGAACAAACAGTCTTCTACCGATAAGGGCATGGTACATAGTAAAAAAGATGCTATTTTGTGCCGCACCAATGCGGCTGCCATGTCGCAACTGTTGACAGGATTAAAGCACGGGCATCGCGTGGCGTTACAAGCGGATACCGACCGTATGCTTAAATTCTGTCAGGCAGCCGAAAACTTGAAAAATGGTAAATCGGCTTATGGTGTACCTGAGCTGGCGTATTTTTACAACTGGGGTGATGTGCAAGAGTACGCCGAAACCAATGAGGGCAGCGATCTCAAAACACTTGTCAAGCTGGTCGATGACCATGGTACCAACGTCTTGAGCCAAGCGGTCAATAGTCTGACCAGTATTGAAAACGCTGACTATGTCATCTCCACCGCTCATAAAGCAAAAGGGCTCGAGTGGGGAAAAGTACAGTTAGATGATGACTTTTATTATGATGTGACCACCAATGCGGTCAAGATCAGTCCAGAAGAGTTGCGCTTGCTCTATGTCGCCTGTACGCGGGCGCAGAGCAATTTGGATATTCATAATATTAAAGACTTGATATCAGGATTACAGACGGGCAAAAAAGTGATTTTTGGCAATACTTAACTACCCTCCATTTCTGTCAGTCTCAATCTTTACTCTATCTTTCTTATAATGACCCTTTAGCAGTGAATTACCAGCATGAATAATAGCCAGCAACTTCAAACGCGTCAAAATACTATTAACCAATTATTTGCGGATCCCGTGCGTTTGCTCGCGCCTATGGAAGGCTTGACCGATCCTTTGATGCGCGAAATTTTAACGCAGGTTGCCTCAGATTTGGGACGGCCCTATGATTGGTCAGTGAGTGAGTTTATTCGTATCACTCAACATGTACTGCCTGCGCATGTGTTTTATAAATATGTGCCTGAGCTACATCACGATGCCAAAACCGCTTCTGGTACACCGATTCATGTTCAGATTTTGGGTAGCGAAGCACAACTCATGGCAGAAAATGCTGCCTATGCTTGTGAGCTTGGTGCCCCTGCTATCGATATTAACTTTGGATGTCCGGCGAAAACAGTAAACAGCCATCGCGGTGGTTCCGTATTGTTAGATGAACCTGAAACCATGTATCAAATTATCAGTGCCGTACGTCAAGCCGTTCCCGTCCATATACCAGTATCAGCTAAGATTCGTCTGGGCTATACTGACACTAGCCGAATGGATGATATTCGCGGCGCAATTAACGATAGCGGCGCCGATTGGCTGACTATTCATGCACGCACGAAAACCCAAGGCTATAAGCCGCCTGCCTATTGGGACAAAATCCAAAGTTTTAATGCGCTCGATATTCCAGTCATTGCCAACGGTGAGATATGGAATGTAGAGCACGCACAGAACTGTATGACGCAAGCAGGTACGCAGCATTTAATGTTAGGCCGCGGCGCAGTGACTCGCCCTGATTTAGTGGCGCAAGTTGGCAACCGCATTGAAAGCAATGCTGATAACATAGAGAATACGGCTACATTGCTATGGAAAGACTTGATCGCGCATCAGATTAAGTTTTTAGAAGGTGTGGCAAAGAATGATGTGGTGTTAGTCGGCCGCTATAAGCAATGGCTAGGTATGCTCACCAAAGGCTATGTTGAGGCGCAAACCGTGTGGGAAAGTATCAAACGAGAGAAAAATAAAGCGGTGATTATTAGCGCATTACAAGCAAGCGTACGAGATTAGTCACCTGCTTGTATTTGAACATTTTGGTAGTTACGGATATTTTTACTAGGGTGTGTCCTCATTTCAAAAATGGAGATAAAAATGAGATAAATTGCCGTCAAACGAGAAAAATAGCGTAGATAATATCGAGATACTAGCAAGCGATTTGACGCTGTTTGGCAAAATTTAGCCATTTTTAATCCGTTTAGATAACTGTCGTTTGAATTGAGAACATGCCCTAGACGCTGACTCGTATTGCTAAATAAAATAGCATTAGACAGCAGGCCATTGATAATCCCCATAGGATAGAGCGGAACATTGCCAAATTAGTGATATACGCCACACAAAAACCAATGCGTATCATCACATACAGCCAAGCCAATACGTTGATAATCGATTGCGGTACAAAAAGCAACATAGCAACTATTACTGCTGCCAAAAACACTGGCAAAGTTTCATAACTGTTCTGCTGTGCAGCATTAGCACGTGCCGCCATTCCTGTCGCATTTTGAAAAAATTCGCGAGGATGTGCATTATTTCTGATTTTAAAGCCACCAGATACTTTTGCAACGATTGACACCATCCATGGCAGTAGGCTTGCTACCACCATGGCTAAAATGGCTGACGCCACTTTGTCAGTTACCAACTCAAAGAATGCACTTATCATTATATAAGTCCCTAACCTGCAACCACTTCAAAATCATGGGTGATATTGACCCCACCTGCTACTAACATACGGCTAGCAGAACAGTATTTCTCTGCTGATAAATGGATGGCTTTTTCGACTTGTTTTTCTTTGACATCTTGACCAGTCACAATGAAATGCATATGGATATCGGTATAGACCGCTGGCACGGTTTCAGCGCGCTGGGCGGTTAGCTCACAACGTACATCCGTCACTGCTTGGCGTGATTTTTGTAAGATCTCTACGACATCATAACTGGCGCAACCACCTAGCCCTAACAAAATCAGCTCCATTGGGCTTGAGCCTTTTTCTTTATCAGCGTCAACTTGTACATTATGTCCTGATGGTGACACACCCATAAAGGCTTTGTTCTCTTGCCATACGACGCTTGCTTTTGATTCTGACATTGTAGATGTTCCTCGTTTTAAATGGCGTATTGCCTATTATTATTGTGTGAATGATATATTGCCAAGCTAGTGTAGCACAAGCCAAAGCAAGATTTTATAGGCGCATTGTTTTGCTGCTCGCTTACCGATGACGAGTATGTTTTGACTATTTACTACATGACGAGATATTACACTCCGATAGTTTACTAAGTAACCGTATATTCATATGCCTGTCACTATCCATCTATACGTACGTAAAAGTCCTACTTAAAAACCTACAAAAGTTCGTTTATAAATAGTTGATTTTAAAAGGTAAAACTCGTGAAACATTTTATAGCAAAATACTGTTACACATTTTGCTTGTTTCTTGGTTTAATAACGGTAATGAATCTTGTTTTGAGCAGATATCGATAACAATCACCTTATAATAATTACGATTGCTGTCACGGTTTCAAATCAGAACAAGCTATTTTTAAACAAATTAAAAGGTTTAGTCATGATAGATGCAGACGGCTTTCGCGCCAATGTCGGCATCATCTTGGCAAATACACAAGGGCAGGTTCTGTGGGCAAAACGTATTGGTCACAACGCTTGGCAATTTCCGCAGGGTGGTATCGACCGCGGGGAGACGCCGATGGATGCGATGTATCGCGAGCTCTGGGAAGAGGTCGGCTTACATCCGCGTCACGTAGACTTACTGGCAGTCACGCAAGACTGGTTGCGCTATCGTTTGCCAAAACGTTATGTACGTCATGGCCAGCACCCCTTATGTATTGGGCAAAAACAAAAATGGTTTTTGCTACGCTTAGATGAGCCAAATACTCAACATATTCGCTTCGATGAAGGGAAACCTGAATTTGACCATTGGCAATGGGTCAGCTACTGGTATCCACTTGGACAAGTGATTCACTTTAAACGAGGGGTCTATCGTCGCGCTTTACAAGAATTAGTACGCGAACTCCCCTTAAAGCAAGAGCTGATCCTTCCTGAGCAAGATAACCATCTGCTTATGTAATGAGTCACTCAATAGCACAATGCAAAACACCCACGATAATAGCTAGAATGTTAGCAATTACCGTGGGTGTTTTTTATGGTTTACTAACGGTCATTTTCAGTAACTATTAAACTCACGGCTAATGATACTAGCGGCACAGCTTGCACCCGTATCTTTCTCTTTGCGCAATGTCAAAATACTTTGAGTGCGGGTACCATACGTAGGTTTGCTGGTTTCAGTAACGCCAAAAGCGACGGGTTCAATATAAACAGACGACAGCATTTGCTCTACCTCAACTGCTACGCCAGTCATAGGCAGCTTATCTTCTGGTGCTTTTGTACTATCTGACAAGACGTTAAAAGCCGCCTCTTGCCAGTACGCAGGTGAGTTGTCCTCCGCAATCAGTGGCAGCACTTCTTGGCGTAGTCGTCCGCGTAAACGCTCTGTCTTAAACCAGCTGTCCTCTGGTTGTCCATTAGAGATGACATGCAAACCTGTATATAGTGGCGTGGGTGCATGACCGCGATTATTGACGATCACAGCTTGCGTAGCGTCACCAATGATCAGATTAAAACCTGCATAACCTTGCAAATCAATCTGCCGTGCAAAATCCATTGGGCTTAAGTCCCCTGTTAAAAACTCGGTGACCAGTGCACCACGTGAGCGCTCGTCACTACTTGCCTGCACACCATCACGAAAATTCAATACTGCAGCCCAACGGCCATTTTGGTGATGATACTCTAGCTCCTGAGCTTGTGAAGCTTGCTGATGAATACCTAACCACGTGCCACCGCTTTGTTTATCGCGTCCAGCATAAATAGGTTGATCAGACCATTGATGTAACGGCTCAGTTGGGCGCTGCAAAAACTCATCACGGTTCGACAGTAGCACCAGTGGTAGATCATCAAATAATTGCCAAGCAATAGCGACAATACACATAGCTTTCCTTTTATAATCATTTTCGTTATGCGGGTTATTCTTAATAGAGGCAAAGTTATTTATTTCAGACTTCTCTTGTTAATAGGATAGTACTGGCAGGCAGTACTTATTAATTGCCGGTTAATAACTTATTGGCAGGGTAACTGATTTGGGAAGTCGAACGTATTACTTGTGACTGTTTACTTGGTAAGTCAAACTCCCATGCCACCATACCTTGATTGTCATTCCAATCTTGCTCAGTCACAGGCGGCGTATGCGTTATCGCCACTTTTAGACTGTCATCACGGCTGATAGGTTCACTGCCTAGCACTTGTAAGCGTACGCTACGATTGTGCTGATTGGTAAATTGATAGGACTTGGTAGTTGTCAGTGTTTGCATGCGGTTTATCACACCTTTTTCACCTTGCTTATCTTCATTGGTCAGCTCTTTGACGAGCATATTTGAATCACGACCAAATCCAATCCCCTGCTCTTTTAGTACTTGATAATTGTAACGCGACTGACCCACATAGTTGTCATCACGGTACAGTTGTAGCGAACCATCAACCCAGTCTGGTGTCAAAAACGGCGCTGATGCATACCAATAGGCTGCGGTCTCGACACTCGGTGTACTGCGAATCCATAGCTTACTATTACCAGATTGCTCTCCAATCACTGTGCGTACCCGTCTCCCGTCACTCGGAATACTGACCAACTGCGGTAAGCGATACTCAATGATGCCATTTTTGTTTTGGCTACTGACCGTGAAATTGGGTAGCGGTGCCATAGATGCCCCTGCACCTTTGTTGTAAGCAGGCTCTGCCATCACGACGGGAGACTCATCCATCATAGATAATTCACGTCTCACTTGAGCATCTTCGCGCTCCTCATATAATGATAGACGCTGTACATACGGCAGTTGCCCAGTCGTCCTTTGATTGGGATTAACAGTACTAAGTGTCAGTGGTACGTTTGTCCAGTTCTCGCCAGTTTGCTGAGCGATAATCGCAGAAGCAGTGATATTTAACTGGTCACTATTTGTGTTTAGGCGAGCTTGATATGCAGGCTCCCAACTTGCGCCTTGCACTTGATAATGCAATTTAACGCTACTCGGTGAGCGGCTTGCCGTACGTACGCTCACCTGTGTCACTTTATTAAATGTTAATGTTGATGTCGCACTGCCTGCCATCAGTTGATTAAGGGCGTCTTGGGCACGCGCTTGGCGCTGCTGAACCTCTAAAATTCTTTGATTAATACTGGTTGCTTGCGTTTCTATGTCGCGTGCATTATTGGCAATTGTGCTATCTGTATTGACTTGCGTGGCTTTAGTCAAATTCTGTAAATAGGCTTTTGCTAACCGTGCTGCTTCTAGCTCAGCATTGATATTGGCTAAGGTATTTTGCTGCGTCTGTACCTTGGCATCACCTTGATACTGACACTGAGCTGCCTGCTCACCTGTCAGCTCTTCGATGCTGACTTCCCCAACATTGACATTATCCGTCGCCTGTACGCTTAGACTTTCTTTATCCATATAAGGTGACAAGCACGAGAACACTACCGTTTGCTCACCGCTACCTGTGATAGGCAATGCACGTGTTACGCTCGCCAGCCCCTGATAAATCGTCACTTGTTCGACATTACTGGTCGCCGCTTGTGCCGAAGACAGTCCCAAGACGACACTGCTACCAAGTACAAGTGGCAAGATAGTCAATCCTGTCATTTGATTAAGTGGCGATAATACGCGGCCACAGCCTGTTGAGACAGACAAATCCGTTAATTGTGCATTCATATATCATTCCTTAGCAGTAAAATCCATCATGGCAGCCACGCATTGGCTGAACGCGCAAAATATTAACTATCTTAGAGATATTACCGTAGCTGTTTTACAAGTCTTTGGCAATAAATGCTTTTAGCAGAAAGCACTTTTGATAAGAAACACTTTTAACGATGAACCTTTTCATGTGGTAGCTATTCAGTTTCAACAATTTGGTTTTTAACATTGCACCATTTTTTGTTCACCTCCCCTTTATGGTGCAATTTATTGACGATACTGCACTAAATTAATGAATATATTAATCAAAATTTAATTATTGCTTGATTATTACCCGATTATTGGCTTTTTTAACTTGGCACGGAACTTGAACTCTTAATAAGTGTTCAGGAACAGTATTTTACCTTTTGTATTTATTAGGAGATGTCCATGTTTTCGTTACCAATTTTAGCCAATACTCAAGTGGTAGACCCTCAATCACACGGAAAAATAAAATCACGTTTTTCCGTACTAGCGGTGGCCGTCGTTGGCAGCTTGAGCCTTATTGGGTGTCAAAAACCTGCCGAAACTGCGGCATCGACAGAGACAACCACTGAAGCAAGTACAGAAACAACCACCGAGCCTGCTGCTGATGGCGACACCATCAAAGTCGGCATTTTACATTCGCTGTCTGGCACCATGGCAATCTCTGAAACGTCTTTGAAAGATACCGCATTGATGACGATTGATGAAATCAACGCCAATGGTGGCGTGCTCGGCAAGCAGCTAGAACCAGTCGTCGTCGACCCCGCTTCTGATTGGCCATTATTCGCTGAAAAAGCCCGACAGCTACTGACTCAAGATCAAGTGGATGTCATCTTTGGTGGTTGGACCTCAGTATCACGTAAATCCGTATTACCAGTAGTCGAAGAGTTAAATGGGCTCATGTTCTATCCAGTGCAGTACGAAGGACAAGAACAGTCAGAAAACATCTTTTACACTGGAGCAGCACCCAACCAGCAAGCTATTCCAGCGGTCGAGTACTTGATGAGCGAAGAAGGCGGCAGTGCTGAACGCTTCGTGTTATTAGGTACTGATTACGTCTATCCACGTACAACTAACCAGATTTTAAAAGCATTTTTAAAATCAAAAGGCGTAGCTGATGAAGACATCATGGAAGAGTACACCCCATTTGGCTTTAGCAACTATCAAACCATCGTCTCCAACGTCAAAAAATTCTCAACGGGCAAAAAGACAGCGGTAATATCGACCATCAATGGCGACTCAAACGTTCCGTTCTATCGTGAGCTTGCCAACCAAGGTATTAACGCCTCAGACATTCCAGTGATGGCATTCTCAGTCGGTGAAGAAGAACTACGCGGTATCGATACCAGCTTGTTGCAAGGTCATTTGGCGGCGTGGAACTACTTTATGTCGATCAAAAATCCAACCAATAACGATTTCACCAAACGCTATAAGCAGTATGCGCTAGACCAAAACCTACCCAATGCTGAAAAAGTCGTAACCAATGACCCAATGGAAGCCACTTATGTTGGTATCAATATGTGGAAGCAAGCTGTTGAACAAGCTGGCACTACCGATGTCGACAAAGTGCGTATTAGCATGGCAGGACAGACGTTCGATGCGCCATCAGGCTACACGCTAAAAATGGATGAAGAAAATCATCATCTATGGAAGCCTGTCATGATTGGCCAAATTCGTGCTGATGGACAATTTGATACGATTTTTAAAACGCCAGAAGTCATTCAAGCACAACCATGGAGCGAGTATCTCCCTGAATAAACCGTCCTCTAAGTAAAGTGATACTGAAAAATACATGGATAGTAAGTGGGTAGTAGGCGGATGGATAAGCGACACCAATAAAAACTAAGCGCCTACTTTCCACATTTATTTTCAACACTTACTCTCAACTTTTAAATACCTCCAAACCTTATAAATACTTCTGTCATTTATTCTACTAATCAGTGGAGACTAAGGGTTTGTTGTCTGTGAAAAACAGGGAGCCGCACATGCAGCACTATATTTTACGCCCGTTTGTAGGGCAAACATCGTCTAAAAATGGTAATAGCCCACAAGCATCAGTCAGTGCAATCACACAGCATACGGCCCGTTTTTCAGTTTGTGCACCTCTACGATTACTTGCATTGATGGCATTATGCATAACGGCTTTCACCACTACAGCATATGCCGATCATGATGGTCAAATACATGACCACGATACGGATATCGCACATAGTGAGCAATCGTTGGTCTCACCTGAGAGCATTACTGCTTCTACTCAAACCATCACAGATACCTCAACAGCAACTATCAACTCAGGCGATTCAATCACGCAGTTTGTGGCAGGTGATTTTAGTAAGCGTCAAGCCATGTTAAGTGAGTGGCCAGGATCAGTTGAGAGTTTAGATAGCTTGGTTGAGTTTATTGCCAATGATGAGCTGTATCAAGGCAACGGTGGCCAAGCTTACTTACTCAATGCAGATGATCAACTATTTACTTATCCTGACAAGAAGGAAACTTCAGACTGGCCAAGTGATTTATCACAAGTCACACTGACCAATGCATTACGCTCAGCGCTTATTTTTGGTCAAGCGAAGGTCAAGCTAGCCTCTGACAAGCCAGCACAGCGTTTACAAGCTGTGGAGATTTTAGCTAACAACATCGATCAAGTCGACCCAGTCATTATCACCACTGCAGCAGCCAATGAAGAGAATGCCAATGTGCAAAAGGCATTGACGGCACTACAAGCTCGTATAGATTTTAAAAATGGCGATCTGCCTACTCAGATTGCAGCTGTAAATCTACTCGCAGATAGCGATAGTCCACAAGTATTAGTCGATATTCAGTCCGCCCTTGCCGCGGATAATGTAGATGCCACACTGAAAGCGGCGCTTATCGATGCAGAATCCAGTGTGTCACGCCGTATTGAGGTCAGCACATGGACAGGTCATATTTTCACAGGTATGAGTACCGCCAGTATTTTATTGCTGGCGGCGCTTGGTCTTGCTATTACCTTTGGTTTACTTGGCGTGATTAATATGGCGCACGGTGAGCTAATCATGATTGGTGCTTATACCACCTATATGGTTCAAAATTTATTTCAAGCTTATATGCCAGATATGGCGGGCTGGTATCTACTTGCTGCTATTCCAGCGGCATTTTTAGTCAGCGCCATCATCGGTATGATCATTGAGCGCATTGTCATTCGCCCATTGTATGGGCGTGAGCTAGAGACTTTATTAGCCACCTTTGGTGTGAGCTTAATCCTGATGCAATTGGTACGGATGATTTTTGGTGCTCAGAATGTTGAAGTCAGCAATGTGGCATGGCTCAGCGGCGCATATCAAGTATCATCAAGCCTTGTACTTCCTTACAACCGTATCGCCATTATCGTATTTACGGTCATTGTTGTGGCGCTCTTAGTGTACTTACTCAACAAAACGCGCTTTGGTTTATTTATACGAGCTGTCACCCAAAACCGTCAAATGGCTCGCTCTGTCGGTATTCCCTCTGCACGTATCGATATGATGGCATTTGGTTTGGGCTCTGGACTCGCTGGTATGGCTGGCTGCGCACTTGCCCAAGTAGGTAATGTAGGTCCTGACCTAGGTCAAACCTATATCATTGATACCTTTTTAGTTGTTGTGGTGGGCGGTGTCGGACAAGTATGGGGTGCTGTACTAGCTGCCTTGGGACTTGGAGTCAGCGGTACGGTGCTTGAGATTGGTATTGGTGCGGTATTGGCAAAGATTGTGTTGTTGGTTCTTGTGATTCTGTTTATTCAGAAACGGCCACAAGGTTTATTTGCACTCAAAGGCCGCTTTGTCGAATAAGGAGACTCCTATGATACTGACCAAATTACTATCTGATACGCCGCGTAGTGCTGTTTTGATTGGATTATGTTTTGCCGTACTACTAGTGCTACCTTGGCTACACCTTATGCCTGAGACTTCGCCTTTTCATCTCTCAGCCTACTGGATTACTCTCATTGGCAAAATCATGGCACTGGCCATGGTAGCGTTAGCGCTGGATCTCGTCTGGGGCTATGCCGGCATTTTGAGCTTGGGACATGGCCTATACTTTGCCTTGGGCGGTTATGCATTTGGCATGTACCTCACACGAGAAACAGCAGGCGATGGCTTACCTGACTTTATGCGTTTTTTGAGCTGGACTGAGATGCCATGGTACTGGGCTGGTACGCAGCACTTTTGGTGGGCAGCTGCCTTAGTAGTATTAGTGCCTGGCTTAGTTGCTTTTATTTTTGGTTTCTTTGCCTTTCGTTCCAAAATCAAAGGCGTTTATTTTTCTATTATCACCCAAGCGATGGTCTATGCAGCGGCCTTACTATTCTTCCGTAATGAGACAGGCTTTGGCGGTAACAACGGTTTCACTGGTTTTACAACACTTTTAGGCTATGACATTACTGCTGCGTCTACCCGTGCGGTGCTATGCTTCGCTACTGCTCTCGCATTATTGGCATCTTATATTGGTCTACGCTATTTGATGAATAAGCCTTATGGTCGTGTGCTGGGTGCAATTCGTGATAGCGAAAACCGCTTGCAGTATTTAGGTTATCGTACGTTGTGGTACAAGCTATCTGCTTGGGTATTATCAGCTGTCATTGCTGGTATCGCAGGTGCGCTATACGTACCGCAAGTAGGGATTATTAACCCAAGTGAAATGAACCCTGTGAACTCAATTGAAATAGCCGTTTGGGTAGCAACTGGTGGTAGAGGAAGTTTGATTGGCGCGATATTAGGTACTGGTGTAGTCAATGCTGTAAAAACCTACTTTACGGTCGCCTATCCTGAATTTTGGCTGTTGATACTGGGCGGATTATTCGTCGTCGTTACGTTATTTTTGCCCAATGGCATTATGGGCTTGTTCGATCGCCTCAAAAAGGAGAAACAGTGATGCTAAGTGATAAACCATCAACGACCGAACAGCTTATCAATGAGTATGGGCGCAATCATGGCGGTACTGGTCGCACCCATCCAAAACCATCAGGCGTAGACTTTAGCCATGGTATTGCATTGTATTTAGAGGACTTAAGTGTTTGGTTCGATTCGTTTCGAGCACTTAATAATTTATCACTGTATATCGAAGAAGGTGAGCTACGCTGTATTATCGGACCAAATGGCGCAGGTAAAACCACGCTAATGGATGTCATTACTGGTAAAACCCGTCCTACTGAAGGCAGCGTATTTTTTGGTCAAACCCACAATCTTGCCAGCTTATCTACTGAACAGATCGCTGAAGCAGGCATCGGACGTAAATTCCAAAAACCGACTGTCTTTGAAAACTTTACGGTGATGGATAACTTACTACTTGCCGCGCCGAAAGACAAACGTGTGGCCAAAAGCTTATTTAACAAACTCAGTGCTGATACTCGCGATACGCTCGATGCTACCCTTGAGCAAATTCGCTTAACGGACAAAATCAACAAACCCGCTGGTCTACTCTCTCACGGTCAAAAACAATGGTTAGAAATTGGCATGCTACTGATGCAAAGCCCCAAGCTAATTTTGCTTGATGAGCCTGTTGCAGGTATGACTGACGCGGAAACTGAGCATACTGCCGAGCTGTGTCTACGCCTCAAAAAGAACCATACCTTAGTAGTGGTTGAGCATGATATGACCTTTATTGATGCCATCAGTGAAAAAGTCACAGTATTGGCACAGGGAGCGATATTGGCTGAGGGTACGTTGGCCGAAGTGCAAGCAAACGAGGCCGTGATTGAGTCCTATCTAGGTCGATAATTGCTGTAGTACTGCTATCGATATTCAAGCAATTTATTCAATTAATAATAAAGCCAATGAACGACGACTTCCTTCAATACATTAGAAAAATTGAGCGTTTAGGAGACAGCCATGTTGCAAGTTAACAATATCAATCAATATTACGGCGGCAGTCATATTTTGCGAGACGTCTCACTTACAGCACCCATCGGCGAATGCAGTGTGGTACTTGGACGTAATGGTGTGGGCAAAACCACCCTACTTAAATGCCTAATGGGCATCCTACCCATCAAATCAGGGCAAATTTTGCTCAATGACAAAGACATCAGTAAAATGTCGCCAGAGCAGCGCGTCCGCTCAGGTTTGGCTTATGTGCCACAAGGTCGCGATATTTTTTCGACACTGACGGTAGAAGAAAATATCTTAATCGGCATGGCAAAATTTTCACGTAGCAAGTCAAAACAAGTACCTAAGCATTTGTATGATATTTTTCCGGTACTCGATGAGATGAAACATCGCCGCGGTGGTGACCTATCGGGCGGTCAGCAGCAGCAACTGGCCATCGCGCGCGCCCTAGCATCTGAGCCAACGGTGCTGATTTTGGATGAGCCCACTGAAGGCATCCAGCCATCTATCATTAAAGATATTGGCCGAGTGCTACGAGACTTAGCTGACAAAGGTGACATGGCAATTGTACTGGTTGAGCAGTTTTATGAGTTTGCAGAAGAGCTGGCTGACAATTACACCGTGCTATCACGTGGCAAGGTAGTGTCACAAGGCGCAGGCGACACAATGGTCGAAAACAAAGTACAGGATCTGGTCGCCATTTAGTGATATTTGCTCATAACGGCCTTGTAGTGATTAGAGCGTGTCTTTATTTTAAAAATGATAATAAGAAAGAGACAACGCTCTATATCTCGTTATAAAACCTTTTTACAATCATACTTATTTGTCCTATTTCATTCGTTACCTTACTTGCTTCCTACCCTATATATTCCTCACTGTATCAGAAACTCAATTTGTCCATACCAACTCATTTGTATCATCCAATTGTATATGCTCAACGAATGAATTTTGCTATTATAGTCAGCACTTTAATATCAATATTATGATGCCCTTATGATGATTCATCCTCAGTACGATCCCGTAGCATTAGCCATTGGACCTGTCGAAGTCCATTGGTATGGGCTGATGTATTTACTGGCATTTGCTGCCGCTTATGGCTTAGCTTGGTATCGCAGCACCAAACGCGATAACTGGAATACCGACATGGTATCCGACTTGGTCTTCTTTGGTGCGCTTGGCGTCATTTTAGGTGGCCGTGTTGGCTACGTCTTATTTTATCAATTCGGTGAATTGCTACAAAACCCTGCCTATCTTTTCAAAGTCTGGGAAGGCGGCATGTCATTCCATGGTGGCTTGATTGGTGTCATGCTCGGCATGCTATATTTTGCTCGTAAGTATAAAAAGACACCTTTTCAAGTGTTGGATTTTGTCGTGCCATGCGTACCAACTGGCCTATTGTTCGGACGTATCGGCAACTACATAAATGCTGAGCTGTGGGGCCGTGTCTCTGACGGTGGCTATAATTGGCTGACCTACTTCCCGCAAGCGGCGGCGGCTGACATGCAGCAATTGCAAGCCAATCCTGAGCTGCAAGAGCTAATGACTGAAGTTAATGGACAGTATCTGTTGCCTCGTCATCCTTCACAATTGTATGAAGCACTTGCTGAAGGTTTATTGCTGTTCTTATTTTTATGGTGGTATTCCTCAAAACCACGCCCTCGTATGGCAGCAACAGGTGTGTTTATGTTGGGTTATGGCGTTAGCCGTTTCATCATCGAGTTCTTCCGTCAGCCAGATGTTGACCAAGGATTTATTTTGCTAGGCTGGGTGACCAAAGGGCAAATGCTAAGTGCGCCGATGATAATTATTGGCTTTATCCTACTGATATATGCTTACAAACGCGGCATCTATGACTGGGGTAAACAGGCTGCTTATTAAGCCATATATCAAACAGTATATTAAACAATACCGACGAGCATTTTTATGATTAACAGCAATAATGAGCAAGGCTATTTAGACTTACTCAAACACGTTTTGACCACAGGCACTGAAAAAGGCGATCGTACTGGCACTGGTACGCTCAGTCACTTTGGCGCACAGCTACGTTTTGACTTAGCATCAGGGTTTCCATTATTAACCACCAAAAAAGTCCACTTTAAATCCATTGCTTATGAGCTATTTTGGTTTTTGAGTGGTAGTACTCACGTCGATTATCTGCAAGCTAATGGCGTACGCATTTGGAATGAATGGGCTACTGCAGAGCAAACGGCACGCTTCAACCGTCCTGCTGGTGACTTGGGACCTGTCTATGGTCATCAATGGCGTAATTATGGCGCAACTAAAGACAATGCTGGTAATTACAATGCTGATGGTGTTGATCAAATCACTCAAGTCATCGAACAAATAAAGACCAACCCTAATTCACGCCGTCTGATCGTGTCTGGTTGGAATCCTGGCGAAGCGGACCAAGTTGCCTTACCGCCTTGTCATACCATGTTTCAATTCTTTGTTGCAGACAATAAGCTGTCATGCCAGCTCTATCAGCGTTCAGCAGATTTATTTTTAGGCGTGCCATTTAATATTGCCAGCTATGCGCTGCTAACCCACATGGTCGCGCAAATTTGTGGTCTAGACGTTGGGGAGTTTATTTGGACCGGTGGTGATTGTCATATTTATCAAAACCACCGTGAGCAAGTTGAGCTACAGTTGACTCGCTCACTATATACACTACCAACCTTGACGCTCAACCCTGATATTGATGATATTTTTGCCTTCACCTATGAAGACGTTAGCGTTGAAGGTTACGAATCACACCCTGCTATTAAAGCGAAAGTTGCGGTATAGTATTTGTCTGATTGACTACTTTACACAAGATTAAAACGTTAAAAGCGAATAAAAAGGACAGATTATGAGTTATGCCCACACCGAAGTTGCCCAAATCGCAGCCATCAGTAGCAACCGCTGTATCGGTAAAAATAACGAGCTACCGTGGCATATCTCAGCAGATTTGCAGCACTTCAAAAAGATGACGACCAAAGAAAATGATGACGGTGTACAAGGCATCGTGATTATGGGTCGCAAGACATTTGAGTCGATGGGTAGCAAGCCATTACCAAAGCGTGTGAGCTTCATTGTCACGACACAAATGGATTATGCTGAGACAAAAGGTCTCGCAGATAGCAGCAATGCTTATGTAGTACACAACCTAGACGATGCACTGACACAAGCGGCTAGCCTTGCTCATGGCGCACATCTCGATACGATATGGGTGATTGGTGGTGAGCGAGTATTTAGCGATGCGTTGATGTATACGGACCGTATTGAGCTGACTCATGTAGATACTGACATCGTTGACGGTGATGCATTTTACCCTGAGCTACCAGAGCGATTTAAAGTAGCAGACGAATCTGATCAAATGCACGACGAAAAAAGTGATTTAAGCTTTAAATTTACCACTTACAAAGTAGAACCCTAACATCGTTTAGTCTTTATTTAACTTAAAAGGAGAAGCCAGATATGCAACATTAAAAAAGCTCAGCAAAATTAATTGCTGAGCTCAAAAAACTTTTAGATAAGGCAACTATGGAGCTAGACTCCATTGCTAGCTGAAGCATAAAGTTTATTTACCTTGGTAGGGTTTATATATTTTATAGCAAATGCTAATCAACGTCTACGTCTCTATTGTTGTGAAATTCTCATCATAACTATGGAGGTCATAATGACCATTCAATGCGGTTATCCTAAAGCTGTGCACGTCCGTTGGTATTTACGCTATCGATTTAATCGTTGGGAACGCGTTTGCGAGCACTGCCGCAGTTATCCAAACCAGCAGTTAAGTTTTGATTTTTAGCGATTAGAAAGTTCAATCTGCTAAAAATTATTAACGTTAAAACGACAACAGATTTAATTCTGTTGTCGTTTTTTATATGCACCACTGAGCTATATCTATTTACTCGTGCAATACCTTATAAACTGTTTTTGCGAGCACAGGACCAATACCTTGTACGCCTGATAGCTCTTGTTGGGATGCCCCAAGCAATTGCTGCATACCGCCAAAGTGATTGAGCAAATCACGACGACGTTTCTCACCCAGCCCAGGTATCACCTCTAGTACCGACGATGAACGGCGTTTATCACGTTTCTTACGGTGTGCCGTAATCGCAAAACGATGCGCTTCATCACGAATATGCATCAGTAAATGCAGCGCCTTGCTATCCATTGGCAAATCTAAAGGTTCATGATCTATAAAGTGTAATACCTCTAACCCAGCTTTACGCCCTTCTCCTTTTGCCACACTAATGAGCAAGGTATCACCCAAAATCCCCAACTCCGTTAATACTTCTTTGGCAATACCAAGCTGACCTTTACCACCATCAATCAGCAATAAATCTGGCAACGGCTGCTTCTTATAACGTCTGGTCAGTACTTGCTTCATCGCTGCATAATCATCCCCGCCTTGGATGTCATGGATAGCGTACTGACGATAGTCTCGACGACGCGAGCCACCTTGGTCGAATACCACGCAACTACCGATGGTCGCTTCACCCATCGTATGTGAAATATCAAAACATTCGATGCGATCAATCGTTCGATCTGTGACAGTCGCTAGTACATCTTTTAGTGCGCCAAAGCGTGCATGTAACTCTAGATAATCGCCAAGCTTAGTTTTTAGTGCATTACTGGTATTGAGTGTTGCTAAGTCCAACCATTCTGAACGATGCTCGCGCACATTGGTCTTAATGGCTACTTTATTACCAAAATGCGTTGCCAATGCTTCACTTACTGCTACCTGATCTGGTATCTGATGGCTCAATATTATTTCGGCAGGCAAATCGTCAGTCACTTGGAAGTAAAAGGAGGTAATAAAAGCTGATAGATTGTCTGCTAACAACTCACTACTATCAACATCAGGGAAATAATTTTTACCACCCAATACTCGACCGCCACGTACAGTCAGTACGTTGACACAAGTCATGCCAGCCTGACTAGCAATGGCAATCACATCTGCCTCACCTTGTACGGTATAGACCGCTTGCCTTGCTTGTACTTCGCGTAGCATTGATAGCTGGTCGCGATAAAATACTGCCTTTTCAAAATCTAATGCTTCAGCAGCACCTTCCATCTTTTCAATCAGCGTACTATGAATATCGCTAGAATCGCCCTTTAAAAAACGAATGGTATTATTCACATCTTCTGCATATTCCTCGGGCGAAACCAAACCCACACAGGGTGCACGGCAACGTTTGATCTGATACTCAAGACAAGGACGCTGACGCTGCTTAAAAAAAGTGTTGGTACACTGCCGCATTTGAAACATTTTTTGCATCAATACTAGCGTTTCTTTTGCCGCATGAGCAGAGGGAAACGGGCCAAAGAACCGACCTTTTTGGTGATTGCCTTTGCCGCGACCGTAAGCCAGGCGAGGATAAGGCTTATCGGCTGAGATAAACACATAAAGATACGATTTATCATCTCGCAGAAGCACGTTGTAAGGTGGACGATGCTCTTTGATTAGGTTCTGTTCAAGCAACAGCGCCTCGGTCTCACTACGCGTGATGATAGTCTCTATATCATGAATCCGCGCAACCAATGCTCGCGTCTTTGGATGATCGATTGTTTTGGCGAAATAGCTATTCACTCGGCTTTTAAGCGACTTAGCTTTGCCAACGTATAATATATCGCCATTTTTGCCCAGCATTTTATATACCCCTGGCAAGTTAGGCAGACGCTTAATCAAATGCTTAAGACGGGCTTTTTTATCATCGACAGGACTCGATTCTGAGACATTAACCATAGAATTTATTGCTCTTAAAAACCTTAGTAATACTGCTAGTTATGGGGCGGTAGTCATTGTTTTACAAGCCAATTATTACCGCAGCGCTACCCACAAAAAAGCCAGCTTTCGCTGGCTTAGTTTGTTCTATTATCGTTTGTTCAGCAACATGCTATCAATGACGGAAGTTCGCCATCAATGCTGGGATACCTGGTAGCATACCAACAATAGCCATAACGCCTGTTAGTACCACAAACATAATGCCTGGTATGATCCAGCGGCTCATCTTAGTCAAATTGGCACTACGCTCTTTAGAACCGATCAAGCCTAAGTTATCGAGCAACAACGTGAGTGACCAACCAAAGGCTGGGTTAACCAATGCTGAAGCAAATACCACGATAGCAGCAGACTGCGTGGTTTTACCTTCACGCGTCATCTCCATACCAGCTTCCAGTAATGGAATAAATACCCCAACGATCAAGGCCACACACATCACTGGTTGCCAAATGGCCAAATCCATCGGATAACCCCAAACACCAGCAATAATACAAAACAATGCCGTTAATAAAGCACCGGCAGGGATCGGACGTTTAGCAATTGCTGCTGGGACAATGTAAGTACCCCACGATGACGCAAAGTTAGCACCGCCCAATACAGAACCCGCCACCTGACGAATTGAAGCGCTGGTCATCGTATCATCGATATCCATTAATACTTTTTCAGTACGTTTAGGGTAGCTGATTTTTTGGAATACCTGATGACCTAAGAAATCTGGCGACCACATTGCCACAGCCAGAATAGCAAACGGCAGGACCACAATGAAACTTTCTATCGTAGGCAGACCTAGCATCCAACCTGTGTTTTCACCCCACCAATACATTGGGTTCATGTTTGGTAGACCTGGTGCCGTTTTAAACTCGAAAGGAGCGCCCAATGCGAAGGCAAGACCACCACCTAACACACAGCTCAACGGTACAGCTAGCCAGCGTTTTTGCCAATGTTCAAGCAGTGCATATAACAGGATAGTCGCCAAAATAATAAAGAAAGCGATATGCGACATACCAATCCCTTCTGCCCAAGCAAAGAGATTTTTAACCTGTGCAGTGGTGCCAATAAAGCCCAAGTAAATCAAGAGACCACCGCACACACCTTTACTGGTCAAGTTGGCCAGCAAGCTCCCCCCTTTACTGATCGCGAGGAGCAAACCAAAAGCACCGATAAGCAAACCAAAGGCCATCGGGTGCCCACCAGCTGCCACTACAATAGGAATCAAAGGAATGAGCGGACCATGCGTACCGGCAAGGTTGGCAGTCGGTAGTAAAAAACCTGAAAATAAAATAATAAAAAAGGAGACGATCAATAACTCGTAGCGTACGTTTTCTAAAACAAACGCGTCGCCCAAACCAAGTGGACCTGCAAAGGTTGCTGCAATGGCGCCCACCATAACAACTTTACCAATGGTTGCAGCCATCGCTGGGATAGTATCTTCGAACTCAAAACGGTAATCACGAAATGGTAAATTAGGACGCCAGCGTTTCGGCTGCATGATTTGTAATTCATGGTTTAAATAAGTATCACGGCTGTCGAAACTAGAACTCGGCTTATGTAAATCTACATAACTACCTTGTAGTTGACTGTCGTGGTTTTTATTCGAGGTCGGCGGATTAGACCCTGAAGAGGGGGTCTGAGGATTACTCATCACATTTCCTTGTGTCGATTACATCTTTGATTGACTATACACGTTCTGATCTAATGTCATAGACCAAAGCGCCTATTACAAACTGCGAACTATTGTATGTCATGACTTGATGAAATGCGAACCTAAAACCACTTAAAGATACTATGTACCTCATCCCAATATATAAATTAAAGTTTTCATTTAAGATGAAATTTACTTTAATAGAAAACCATTAGGAAAAAAACTTTCAATATAGGCTTTATATTAAAATAAATGACTATTTTATTGATAATAATTTACATCTAGACAATTTTTTATCAAATAATTGAATAGCAAAGATAATTATAATAAATAGCGACTGCTATCTATAAGTAACTATAAATATGTCAATTCAGTTACGCTTTAGCGCTAGCAGGCTGAATACTTTTTAATTATGATAAATACTTTTTATTGGTTTATTTCTAAGTAACACCAATCAAAACCACATTATTGATAACACCAAAAAATTGAGAAAAGGCAACAGGACAAGTTTATGAGTGTATTACCTACCAATCTTGAGACTTTAAAACGTCGGGCAAAGCAAAGCATTATGCCATTGCTGACACCGCATTTATTGAGGCTACGCCTTAATACCTATGCACCATATATTGGCGCAGGTATTAAAATCGAACATCTCAGTCTCGATCAAGGTTTGTGTGTGGTAAGCATGGGACTAAACACGCTGAATAAAAATATCGTCGGCACTCAATTCGGTGGGAGCTTATATTCAATGGTTGACCCTTTTTATATGCTCATACTGATGCATCAATTGGGTAGCAACTATGTGGTTTGGGACAAAAGCTCACATATCGATTTTGTTGCGCCTGGTAATAGCAAAGTCACTGCTCGCATGAAAATACCTAGTTCTGAAATTATTGCTATTCAAGAGCTAGCAAAAGAAGGTGAAGCCGTTTTTCGTGAGTATAAAGTCGACATCGTTGATGAACAGCAAAAGCTAATTGCCACTATTACCAAAACGTTATACATCAGACTACGCAAATACAGTAAGTCTAAAGAGCAAGTAAGCCGTATCGATACACCTACCGCTAAATAAAACTTGTCTTTTAAATGATGATAGAGAAGTTATTAAGACTTAAATTTATTGAAGTTCTATATACAAAAACCCCAATCTAGCTTTCGCATAGATTGGGGTTTCGTCTTTTTTGGTATGGCCCGCTTATTTATAAATAAACCTATGAATAAGGGCTTGTATCTACTATTACCTTGTCTTGGACTAACCCTAAAATTATAGAATTAGCCCAAAGCGGCAAACTTGTGCTTAGATACCAGGTGCAGTATCAACTGCATCAGGTACGCCAGCGTCAGTCTTTTTCTTAGCTGGACGTGGCGCAAGTTTTTCGCGGATACGTGCTGATTTACCAGAACGCTCACGTAAGTAGTACAGTTTCGCACGGCGAACAGCACCACGACGTTTCACTTCGATGCTATCGATGATTGGTGAATGCAATTGGAATGCACGCTCAACGCCAACGCCGCTTGAGATTTTACGTACGGTAAACGCTGAGTTTAGACCGCGGTTACGCTTAGCAATTACAACGCCTTCAAAAGCCTGTAAACGCTCACGCTCACCTTCACGTACTTTTACTTGTACCACAACGGTATCGCCGGGTGCAAAGTTTGGGCGCTCAAGCAATTGAGCGTTTTCGATGACCTGAACCAATGGATGCTTGTTGCTCATGAGAGTTATCTCCTCACATTAGATAATAGAGGCTTGACGCATATCACCTGTTTGTAATAATTAATCGCATCTCTTTATAGTGAGACACAACGTAAATGGGTTATAACCAACGGCCATTATGCTATGACTCGTTTTATTATTGCTCAAAATTTTATTTCTTAACTGTTTACCCAGCTTACTAACGATAAAACCAGATTTCAAAAATCTACTTTTTATCTGCTTTTGCCAGTGCTTTTAGCCACTTCGTTTGTTCTGCCGTTGGGGTAAACGCTTGCCATAAATCTGGACGACGCGTTTGCGTACGACTGACTTGTTGAGCAAAACGCCACTTGGCGATATTGGCATGATGCCCTGATAGCAATACCTCAGGAACTGCCATGCCTGCAAACTCATGCGGCTTAGTATAATGTGGACAGTCAAGCAAGCCATCGACAAAAGAGTCTTGCTCTGCTGACTTGTCATCACCCATGATATCAGGCAGACGACGTATCACACTATCCATCAGCACCATTGCTGGCAACTCGCCACCAGTCAACACATAATCACCCAGCGATATTTCCCTATCAACATATTGTGAAAGTAAACGCTCATCGATACCTTCATAACGACCACATAATAAAATCATGCCATCGTAATCAGTCATATTAACGACGCTACTTTCACTAAGCGTCTGTCCTTGTGGTGACATATAAATCACTGGACAGTGCTCACTATCAATACGGCAACCATATTGACTGGCACGCAACCGTGCATCCTCAATGGCTTTCGATAATGGCTCAGCCATCATCACCATTCCAGGACCGCCCCCATAAGGGCGCTCATCAATACGGCGATAGTTGTCGGTGGTATAATCACGTGGATTAATGCATTCAATCGTAACTTGCTCTTGAGTCACTGCCCGGCCCGTGATTCCAAACTCACGAATCGTGGCAAACATCTCAGGAAAAATACTAATTACGGCAAAATACATCTGATGTCTACTTGCGTTAAGGCTAAAACAATCGGTGTGAATATCAAGGGACTCTAGCTAAAAGCTAAAATCGATATTAATAGTCACTTGGCCATGCCACAAGTACTGTTTTTTCAGTCATATCGACCTCTACTACAGTTTGCTTATGCCATGGAATCAGGCGTTCTTCATTGTCTAAACTGTCTGAATTTGCCGTTACACGCATGATGTCATGGGCACCGGTTTCAAACATTTCAGTGATATTACCTAGATACTCATCCTGCTCGTTCATCACGCGCAGACTGACCAAATCCGACCAATAATATTCATCTTCAGCTGTTTCAGGTAGGACGTTTTGTTCGACCCAAACGGTAACACCGTTCATGGTCTCAGCAACATTACGATCAGGAATTTGCTCAAACTGAGCTACAATTCCTGTTCCTTGCTCACGCCAAGCTTTCACAGTCAAAGGTTTCATGCCAGTGGCAGTTTTCATCCACCACGGCTTCATGTCGAATATTGCTGTACGGTCATCCGTATCACTAAATACCCAAAGCCAGCCCTTGATGCCATAAGGCTTCTTAAGCTGACCAATTTTCATAAGGGCACTAGCGTTTGGAGTGGATGACATAGCAGCTAACCTAACAATGGTTAAAACAGCAATTGCAAAAACAATTGCGTTAAAAGCGATAAACAGTTAATGGCGCACCCTGGTCAGACCAGTTACGCTATGTATTCTAAAATCTATAACAACAAAAACTTAAGCAGTTGCTTCAGTTTGAGCTGCAGACTTGTTGTAAGCTTTTACTAATGAAGCAACGCGATCTGAAGGTTGTGCACCTTTTGCGATCCACGCATTGTACGCTTCCATGTTTAGGCGTACTGCTTCTTCAGACTCTTTAGCGAGTGGGTTAAAAAAGCCGATGTTTTCAATATAGCGACCGTCACGCGCGCGGCGTTGATCAGCAACAACTACTTGATAAAATGGGCGTTTCTTGGCACCGCCCCGTGCTAAACGAATAACAACCATGTGAATTCTCTCTTTCGCAGGTATACCAAAAAGGGCATAATTATACCACAGTCTTTATTTGTTGAAAACATAAACTGTGCATATTTAATTATTTATTAACAATAGCTTAAATGTCGAGCTGAGTAAAACATAACCGATGATAGTTGCTCATTTTTAGAGTTTTTCTTTAGTTTCTATGAATCTCTCTGAAGAAACTACAGTGGCTAAATATACTGAATCCAAAGCTTAACTTTATAGCCACTCTAATAGTTATGTAGCTCAATCATTGATTGCATACTGTATCAGTACTATTTATTGGTTATGCTATTCTATGATATGCCGCTTTAAGTTAATGCTCATACTAGCCTTAAGACAACTATATTTAGAGAAACACAAGCTATATCACAATAACTTTTATTTTACTCTGTTGGACACATATGATCTCTCCAAGCTCAAAGCCACGTCGCAAAGGTTGGCTGCCACGCTCTTATTCCAACACTTGGCTAACGACCTTGATGGTTGCCTTCATCGTACTTATCAGTGTAAGCCTATCGATTTTATTTTTTTGGCGCAGTCTTTATTTGCCAGAACTAAAAAATCATGCTCGTTATCTGACAAGTGAGTTACAACTGATCAATAGCGTCAATAAAGATTGGCAAGATCGCCCCGAAGTACGCCAATGGGTTTACCAGCACTCTCATGTCGTCGTAGTAAACAACCCTAGCGACTTTCCGGAAGTTGCTGATAAGCCATTCGTAAGCTTTTTTACTGACGTATTACAACGTGAAATCGGTGCACAGCTTGGTCGACCTGTAGAGGTCTATTTTAAATTTAAGCCAACGCCTCAGCTATGGGTACAAGATAGCCGTGATAACAGCTTTTGGATGCGCGAACCTGTGGTCTATTATTCACAGTATAGCCCGACATTACTGGTTCTATTCTTGATTGGACTGCCTATCCTATCGCTGCTAACAATTATTTTATTGGCACGTCAATTAAATCGCCCTTTACGCTACCTACAGCGAGCAGCTACTAATTATATTCGTCTCGGCCATGCAACTACGCTACCCACTCAGAAAGGCCCTACAGAAATACGTCAGGTTAATATGGCGTTTAACCGTCTGTTTACGACATTGAATCAAGCGCAGAAAGAGCGAACAATCATGCTCGCCGGTATCTCACACGATTTGCGGACACCGTTAACGCGTATGCGCTTGACGGCAGAAATGCTACCAGATGATTTTTTTCGTGAAGGGCTGATTTACGATATTGAAGACATGGATGCTATTTTGGAGCAATTCATCTCATTTATGAAAGACGGTTCTGATGAGCCAGTCAGTCTGACCAATTTAGACACCATATTTAACGAAATCATGGTGCAGTTTGCCCCAATGAAGTTTGTATATGAATCAGAATGCGACAAGGTCGTTCCTGTACGTCCGTTATCCATCAAACGTATGATCATTAACTTAGTCAATAATGCCAATCGTTATGGCAAGCCACCTATTTATCTCTCGGCAACAGTTGTACCGACATTTATAGAAACTGTTGAGGACGAAGATACGGATGTGGTCAGTGAAAATGTGGTGAATAAAGAAGCACAAGAACAATTAGTGATTTGTGTGCGAGATTGCGGTGATGGTGTCGCTGACGATCAATTAGAACGGATCATGCAACCGTTTGAACGTGGCGAGACTGCACGAACTACTCAAGGTAGTGGATTGGGCCTTGCTATTGTGGATCGTATTGCACGATTACATCACGGTACTGTTGAAGCGATTAACCACCCTGAAGGTGGGCTACAAGTATGCATACGTATTCCCCTACTCTCTAAAGTGGCTGGAGATACCACATTAGCTGCTGACGTAGAGGAAATGTCTGAAGTAGACTGCACAGCGCCGGAGTCAAAATAATGATGAGACTTCAATTTGAATAAGTAAACACGTAAAAACTAATCTTTGCTACCAATCATTGGCGGAATATACTCGGCACTGTTCGTGAAAGCTAGTGGCTGAGTAATCTCGTCTTGAGCTGCTTTTAACGTTTGGGTTGTTGATGGCTGTTTTAAGAATAAGTAATAGCCTAGCGTAATCGCATTCAATACAACCAAGCCACCAAATAAATATGGCATCCTATGCTCTCCTATGACAGTGTTCAACTGTCCTAAAAATAGTGACGAATGCGCTATCGAGTTATAAAGGTATATAGTGTTAAGGCATTAAAATGACACTTATCCTCTTTAATAACATAGTGCATCATTGCGACTTGAACCGATAGCTTACTCTTATGATTTAATCTGACAACTTAGTATCAAAGTCGCGCTCGCTTTTTTCTTGCGTTAATTCATCAGCAGCAAGAATTTGTGTCAACGGCTTAATAGGCCATGTCATCACGAATCTTGCTCCGCCTAACTCACGACTCTCATCCACCTTCATACTACCATTAAACCAAAAGGCAATACGCGATACAATAGACAAGCCTAGACCATAGCCACCTGATGCGCGTGTACGGCTATCATCTAAGCGCGAGAATGGAATAAATACTTTTTCACGATCTGCTTCAGGAATACCATGTCCATCGTCTTCAACACTGACGAAGGCATTGCCTTTCTTGACGCCTGCACTAATGATAATAGTTGTTTCTGCGTAGCGTAACGCATTACCTGCAAGGTTCTGAATCACACGGTGTAAGTAGCGCCTATCTGCCACTGCTGTTACTTTTGCATTTGGTAAATTGGCGACTATTTTGATAGGTTTGCCGAGTGCATTGGTTTCGCGTTCGATTTGCTCTAATAGCTCTCTTAGATTTACGGGTTCTAAATCTAACTTTGGCGACCCTTCTTCTAATTTAGAATAGGTCAAAATCTCATCGATCAAACCATTCAGCGACTCAATATCTTCATCAATATAGTCACGCTGCATAAATCGTGAGTCTTCATCATCCGTATCAGCAAGCATATCTACCGCAAATCGAATACGAGCCACTGGCGTACGAAGCTCATGCGACACTGCTCGAGTAAGCTCTCGTTGTGATTCGATCAAACGCTTGATGTGTGAAGTCATGGCGTTAAACGTCGCTGACAAGCGCGCTATTTCATCTTGACCTATTACCTGCACTTGAATATCAAGGTTACCTTGACTAACCTCATTCACACCTACCTGAATCAATTGTAGCTTACGCTCGAGCGGGAAAATGAGCGCATACACACCCAAGCTGATCAAGAACATACTGATAAGGATCATACTGATAATTAAGTTAAGCGGGAACCAATTAAATAAAGGTATGGGCCCAATCAAAATTGCCATATCATTGATTTCAGATGGTACTACCACCCTAATAGCAGAGTTACTCGTACTACTGTTAGTATCTTGCAACGATATGACGACTTCGTCACGGCGTAAGCGTGCCATTTGATCTGAATCTAACTCAAGTGTATTTGCCGCTTCAAAAGCTAAAGGAAAAGAGAACTTTTTCTCCAATTCAGCCAAACGTGCTCGCTTGTCTGATAGCGTCATATGATAAGACAGATCATCTAACAAAAAGACCGCAATTGCTCGTACTTGTTGCTCCGTAACCTGTGAGATTCTCGCTGTTAAAACACTTTCGTTATCAGGCAAACGATAATAAACATCTGCATGTACAGGTTGGCTAACATAACGTACAACGGTATTATCATTTTCGAAGCTGCGCAGTTCACTAGCACTAAAGTCTACTTCATTGATCGGCAACACCTTAAAGGTAGCACCAAACAAACTACTCGCATCTGATAACCAGTATTCACGTTCTTCTTCACTATTCTGGTGAGAGATTCCCTCACTTACCAAATGAAAAGCACCCGTTGCCATACTTTCACGATAGGACTGCACACGCTCCTTATTGATGGTGTCCATCAATAACTGTGCAAACAACGCCACACATAAGCAGACTATAAGTAGTCCAGCATAAATACGAACAAAAATACTGTGTTTTAAAGAAGAGACTAATGACATACGTGCCGTGACCAACTTAATAAGTAGAGATTACTAATATCATCTAATACATAAACAGTGATATATAA